>NZ_KI965902.1:0-337 GCF_000524665.1 Alcanivorax sp. 97CO-5 | reverse complement strand
CAGCACGGGTGATACGGGCTCTCGATCAGATCATCGAGTGGCGGGGCAAGCCCGCCGCCCTTCGCTGTGATAATGGGCCGGAGTACATATCGCAAGCACTGGTGGAATGGGCAACAGAGAAGCGGATAAGCCTAATCTATATCCAGCCCGGCAAGCCGACCCAGAACGCTTATATTGAACGATTTAACCGCACGGCCAGGCACGAATGGCTTGATCTCCACGAGTTCACCAGCGTTGCGCATGCCCAGCTATTAGCCACTCAGTGGCTGTGGCAATACAATAACGAGCGGCCTAACTCGGCTATCGGCGGAGTGCCTCCGGCCCAACGGCTAAAAGC
>NZ_KI965901.1:0-353 GCF_000524665.1 Alcanivorax sp. 97CO-5 | reverse complement strand
TCTCATTTCCCAAATTGTTAAAGAGCTAGCCGAATCATAAAGATTCAAGCATCCGACTAAAAAGCCAGAAGCAAGCAAAAAAATGCTTGATTCTGACTTCTTTTACGCTTCTACCAGTGCAACAGTATTGGTGGAGCCTAGCGGGATCGAACCGCTGACCTCCTGCGTGCAAGGCAGGCGCTCTCCCAGCTGAGCTAAGGCCCCATTTACAATTCTGAAAATGGTAGGTCTGGGCAGATTTGAACTGCCGACCTCACCCTTATCAGGGGTGCGCTCTAACCAACTGAGCTACAGACCTATAAAAAGCGTCTACACCCTTCAATTACCAGACAAGCAAACGTGTGAGCCCTGAA
>NZ_KI965900.1:0-368 GCF_000524665.1 Alcanivorax sp. 97CO-5 | reverse complement strand
GCATTGAGCTGGGAGAAATTGAAAGCCAGCTACTGGGCCATGAACAGATTCGTGAAGCCGTCGTGGTGGCACAGCCTTCCCCCACCGGTGATAGATTGGTTGGCTACATTGTGATGCGCAATGCAGCGCACTCTGTCCCCGGTGAGCATGAGCCACAAACGATTCTGGCTGCCCTGTCTGAGTCGCTGCCGGACTACATGGTGCCTAGCCAGTTAATCACGCTGGAAGCCATGCCGCTGACGCCGGCGGGTAAAGTGGATCGCAAAGCCCTGCCGGTAGCGCAGTGGCACACGGCCAGTGAAGGGGCGCCGCCGCAAACCGATAACGAAAAGGTACTTGCGGACATTTGGCAGTCTCTGCTGGGCCGA
>NZ_KI965899.1:0-501 GCF_000524665.1 Alcanivorax sp. 97CO-5 | reverse complement strand
TGTAGTAATTCAGACTTGATCTGACAGTTACCGGTTTTTCAGAAGGTGTCTGTCAGGTCAAGTTCAGCCTACGAACTTTTCCTTCCAGATCGATTTTCCATCCAGCAAGGTGGCCAGCGGGGTTCTGCCACAGCACTTCTTGCCTTGATGGGTGCGTTCATTGTTGTAGTAATCCAGCCATACGTCCAGATCTTCCTGCAACGCTTCCAGGCTGCCGTAAATCTTTCGCCGCAATGCCGGCTGATAAAACTCCTGCAGAATGGTTTTGTGGAAGCGCTCGCAGATCCCGTTGGTTTGGGGGTGTCGTGCTTTAGTGCGCGTATGCTCGATCTCATTTAGCGCAAGATACAGCTGGTAATCATGCTGCTCCACCTTGCCGCAGTACTCGGTGCCACGGTCGGTCAGGATCCGCAGGACAGGCAGCTCATGAGAGGCGTAAAACGGCAGCACGCGATCGTTGAGCAAGTCTGCTGCGGTGATCGGTGTCTTGGTCGTATACAG
>NZ_KI965898.1:0-294328 GCF_000524665.1 Alcanivorax sp. 97CO-5 | reverse complement strand
TGTCAGATCAAGTCTGAATTACTACATCTGATTCTGACCAATAAACGACCATCTGGCTGTTTAATGAAGTAATCGTTGCCGACCCTCATCACGGTCAACAGATCACGGATGAAGTCGCTTAAGGCGCCAGCTATGGCAAAATAGCCCCTACTCGAGGCTCCACGCCGATGGCCTAGGATTGCATGCCCAAAGATCCGGTAGGCAGGTATTTCCGTGCCCAGCTTCTCCTTCATCGTGGTTTTGACGTCGATTTCGATCAGCACCCCGAAGCAGTTATCCGTGAGAGACTGACGCGCTCGTTTGTCAATCGCCTCAAAATCAGCATCTTCTATGGTTCGATCAATAGTGTACGGCACCAGCGATTATTACTTAGGGCCAAGCTTGATAACTCGCAGGCGCAATGCATTCACAATCACGCTGAAAGACGACAGCGACATTGCAGCAGCCGCGAAGATCGGTGAAAGCAGTATCCCGAAGAACGGGTACAAAACCCCCGCCGCAATCGGAACGCCCGCGGAGTTGTACACAAAAGCAAAGAACAGGTTCTGTCGGATATTGCGCATGGTCGCCAGCGACAGACGACGCGCTTCTACAATACCCATCAAGTCGCCGCGCAGCAGCGTAATGCCCGCGCTTTCGATGGCCACATCTGTGCCGGTGCCCATGGCCACCCCCACGTCCGCCGTTGCCAATGCAGGCGCGTCGTTAACGCCATCACCCGCCATCACGACAACACCCCCTTCATCTTTCAGACGCTGGACGATCTTGCCCTTATCTTCCGGCAGTACCTCCGCTTCCACTTCATCGATATGCAATTTGCGAGCAACCGCCTCGGCCGAGGTGTAGTTATCGCCAGTCAGCATGACCACTCGAATGCCGTCTTTTTGCAGCGCGACAATAGCAGCGTGGGTCGTTCTCTTGATGGGATCGGAGATGGCCAACAGCCCAGCGATTTTTCCATCGACGGCGGCAAAAATCACGGTAGCACCATCTTTGCGATGCTCGTCGGCATCGCTGTCAAATCTAGTGGTGTCGACATTCTCCGACTCCATGAGAAGACGATTACCAAGCAGCACCCGCTTGCCGTCGATTTTTCCTGTTACCCCTTTACCGTTGGGAGAATCGAAGTCTTCCGCATCCGGCAGCTTCAGCTCCATGCCCTTGGCTTTGTCCAGAATGGCGTGGGCCAGTGGATGCTCACTGCCTTTCTCGAGTCCGCCCGCAAAACGCATCAAAGCATCGTCATCGTACCCATTCGCTGTAACAATTCGGGTGATTTGTGGCTGCCCCTCTGTCAACGTGCCGGTCTTATCCACTACCACCGTATCTACCTTTTCCATGCGTTCAAGGGCTTCCGCATCGCGGATCAGCACACCACTTTGGGCGCCGCGGCCAACACCTACCATGATCGACATCGGCGTTGCCAGACCCAGTGCGCAAGGGCAGGCAATGATCAGAACACTGACCGCCGCAATCAGCCCGAACGCCATGGGCGGTGTCGGCCCAAGGAATGACCAGGCTATAAAGGCAACAATGGCAATTAGGATCACGGTGGGCACAAACCAGCTCGCCACCTTATCGGCAAGCCCCTGGATCGGTGCGCGGCTGCGTTGGGCGCTGGCCACCATCTGCACGATTTGGGAAAGCATGGTGTCCCGGCCAACCTTGTCGGCCCGCATGATAAAGCTGCCCTGTTGGTTAATACTGCCGCCAATCACTTGGTCGCCAGACTTTTTGCTGACTGCAAGAGGCTCACCGGTCACCATGGACTCATCCACGTTGGAGCTGCCTTCAAGTAACTCACCGTCCAGCGGCACCTTGTCCCCCGGGCGCACTCGCAGGCGATCACCCACCTTGACCTGATCCAGCGACACATCGGACTCGTCGCCCTGGTCATCCAGCTTTCGGGCCGTCGCCGGTGCCAGATCCAGCAGCGCCTTGATCGCGCCCGAGGTTTTCTCCCGGGCCCGCAGTTCAAGCACCTGGCCTAACAGAACCAGCACCACGATGACCGCAGCCGCCTCGAAGTAGACGGCGACAGAACCGTCTTCCTGCCGAAAGGCGTCGGGGAAAATCTGGGGCGCCAGTGTCGCCACCAGGCTGTAGATCAGCGCCACGCCAGTACCAATGGCAATGAGCGTGAACATGTTCAGATTGCGGCTGACGACGGACTTCCAGCCTCTGACAAAGAAAGGCCAGCCACACCAGGCCACTACTGGCGTCGCCAACACCAGTTGAATCCAGTTGGACATTTGTGGGGCAACGATCTGGTCAAGGCCGGTGAGATGTCCGCCCATTTCCAGCACCAATACCGGCAGGGCCAGCACCAGGCCAATCCAAAATCGACGGGTCATGTCTTTGAGCTCTGCCGAGGGCCCGTCATCCAGACTTACCTGCTCGGGCTCCAGGGCCATACCACAGATAGGGCAATCTCCGGGGCCCTGCTGGCGAATTTCCGGATGCATCGGGCAGGTGTACATGGCGCCCGGAGCCACGGGTTCGTCCTGTTTCTGTTCTCCACTGAGGTAGTGTCCCGGGTCGCCGTCAAACTTCGATTTGCACCCCGAAGAACAGAAATACCAGGTTTTCCCGCCATGCTCGCTGCGATGTTCCGCCGAGTGTGGATTCACCGACATGCCGCAAACAGGATCTTTGACCGTGTGCTCAGCCGTCATGGCCGATCCCTCCCTATCGAGTTCTGGTGATTAGTGATGATGAGCATGAGATTCTTTGTGTCCCGCTTCTTCGGCTTCTGTGGCCTTTTTCAGGAACAGTTGCTCGGCCACTGCGATAACAATCATGGTGACAACCGCCACGCCAATAACAAACAGGTCAGTATTCAGTTTGACCCAAACGAAGCCACCAAGAGCGAGCAAATCCAGAACAATTGCCACCGTGGGCACCCACACATTGGCCTTCACATCCTCCCGTAAATAGCGCAGAACGCCCCAATGGATAGCAATGTCCATGATCAGGTAAAAAATGATGCCCAGCGCTGCAATTCGGGACAGGTCGAAGAAGGCCGTGAGGATAAGCCCAAGCACCACGGTATAAACCAGCGTGTGCTTCTGGATGCTACCGGGCATGCCGAAATGACTGTGGGGGACCAGCTTCATTTCAGTCAGCATGGCCAACATGCGTGAGACGGCGAAAATACTGGCCAGAATGCCACCGGCGGTGGCCATCATCGCAATGGCGACGGTAAACCAGACGCCGTAGTCGCCCAATGCGGGACGCGCAGCGGCCGCCAGAGAGTAGTCCTGCGTTTTGATGATTTCCGCCAGGGACAGGTTACTGGCAACGGCGAAACCGACCAGGGTGTAGATCACCACGCAGGCTGCGATGGAAATAATAATCGCTCGCCCCACGTTTCTCTTGGGGTCTATGACTTCCGAGCCGCTGTTGGTGATGGTGGTAAAACCTTTGAAGGCCAGAATGCCAAGGGCCGTTGCCCCCAGGAAATTGCCAAAGGTTCCAGCCTCACCGGGGCTAGAGAAATCAACAGAAACACTGTCGGCAATCCAGATACCCACCAGCCCGAAAACCAGAATGCCTCCGATCTTCAGGATACCTATAAAGGAAGCCACGCCCTGAATCATTCGGTTGCCCAACAGATTGATCAGAAACGCGGCCAGAATTAGTGAGACGCCAAGAATGGGCACCATGCGGCCACTTTCATCGCCATCGAACAGTTGCATGGTGTAAGAACCGAAGGTTCGCGCAAGAAAGCTCTGGGCAATCACCATCGAGAAATACATCAGCAAAGCATTGAAAGCCGTCGGTAACCGATTGCCATAGGCTTTGTGCAGGTACATGCCTATGCCCCCGGCTGACGGGTAGGCATTGGAAATTTTGATGTAGGAATAGGCACTGAAGCTTACGATTACCGCCGCGGCCAGAAACGCCAACGGGAAAAGAACGCCGGTCATCTGCGCCATCTGCCCGGTAAGGGCGAAGATACCGGCGCCAATCATGACACCGGTGCCCAGCATAACAGTTCCCGGAAGTGTAAGACTGCCTTTCTGATAGCGCGTGGTTCTGTCGTGCGTGCTGCTCATACAACCTCCTGTTGTTTTGAACGGCGTTTGATACTCAATAAATAGCCAATGCTGGCTTGGGTAGATCTCACTTGCATCAATGTCGAGAAAAACGGGCCAAAGAAATATCTTTAGCCCCTAAGTACCTGATCAGAGTGCGATGCGCGCTCCAATCACAGCAAACCAATCTGCTGTACTGCCGCCGTCCGCTTCGGCAAAGTCGGCACTATCGCCGTATTTGCGCTCATGCACCACGCCCACATAAGGCGAGAACGCACGGTCGATCAGATCATAGCTCAACCTGAGTCCGGTTTCGGTAGAAACCAGTCCTTTACCAACGCCAATTTCCCGGTCCTCGCTAAACGCAACCGTGGCATCCAGCGTTGCCGCCAGAATCCAGTAGTTGGTGAGAAGCAGCTCGTACTCTGCATCCAGTTCGGCTGACGTATCGCCATCCTTACTGACATACAGGTTTGCATCGATCTCAAACCATTGGGGAGCCAGCCCGGCTACACCGAGAACGGCATATGTACGGTCCGGCCCCTCGGGCGTATCGAAACGCACACCCGCTTTGGCGTCAAAGAACTTGGAGATAGGGATCTGGCCGACCAGTTGGTTTTCCAGTGTTTCGTAGGCCTGCTCCTCTATCTCGTACTCCCCGGTTGTGAGCAACCGGACTTTGAACTCATCGGTGCCATAGAAGGCATCCGCATTCCAGACGCCCAGTTCCTCGTCATCGTCGCTGTAGCGGTATTCAAACTCCTCAAATTGAACACCCCAGGTTGTGAGCGGCTGTTTACGAGCGGTGGTGTCGGAGATCATTTCCTGAGCTGTCACCGCCGTTGAGAATCCGATAGAGGCAAAGAAACTGACCGCAACAAGTGATCGAATACAACTCATGCCTCACCTCCTTCTTCAGCAGCCGCGTCTGATTTGGCCTGCGTCGACTCTGGCCCACCTTCAACAACCACCTTACGGAACATACCAGCGGCCGCGTGGTAAGAGAGGTGGCAGTGGAACGCCCATTGGCCAGGCTCATCAACCTCGGTTTCCATGTACACCGTCGTGCCTGGGTTCACGCTAATCGTGTGCTTGATCGGGTTCCACTGGCCTGCGCCAACATCAAGGATGGACCACATCCCGTGCAGGTGCATGGGGTGAGTCATCATGGTTTCGTTGACAAACTTGAAGCGGACCCGCTCACCGTATTTCAGGCGAATCGGATCGGCGTCCTCGTATTTAACGCCATTGATACTCCAGGTGTACCGTTCCATATTGCCAGTCAAACGAAGCTCAACTTCCTTAGTTGGTTCACGGTCTTCATACAGTGGATCCTGAGCCTTCAGGTCAGCGTAGGACAGGAACTTGCCGCCATTGGCTGCCGTGGGGACGAGGCCACTTCCCTTCGCATAGAAGGGGTCGCTTGGACCTTCTTTTCCCATCGCCATGGAACCATGGTCCATGCCGGACATACCCGAATGATCCATTCCTTTCATATTTGAGTGGTCCATGTTGCTCATGTTTGCGTGATCCATTCCCACCATCGAAGAATGATCCATTCCGGACATCCCTTCTGAGCTATTCATATCCATTTCGCCATGGTCCATACCGGACATACCGCCCATATCAGCCATAGTCAGGCGGGCCGGTTCACGCAGTTGCGGCACGAACGCTTCCATACCTTCTTCTGGGGCCAGTGTCGCTCTGGCATAGCCCGAACGCCCCATGGATTCGGCGAAGATGGTGTAGGCCTGCTCACCTTTCGGGCGGACGATCACATCGTAGGTTTCCGCCACACCGATCCGGAACTCGTCCACACTAACCGGCTGAACGTTGTTGCCATCAGCCTGCACAACGGTCATGTCCAGACCGGGGATCCGGATATCAAAGTAAGTCATCGCCGAGGAGTTGATGAAGCGCAGCCGAATGCGTTCGCCCGGCTCAAAAAGCCCAGTCCAGTTCTGGTCCGGCCCTTTACCGTTGATCAGCCCTGTAAAACCCTGCAAGTCCTCGACATCCGCTTTCATCATCCGCATGCCACCCCAGGCCATACGGTCCCGAACGGTGTTCATCAGGCCGTTCTCGGACACGTCAGAGAAAAACTCTCCGACAGTCTGCTGCTCGCGGTTGTAGTAGTCCGGCATCATCTTCAGGTTACGCATGATGCGATCACCGGAGTGCGGGTGCTTATCGGTTAGCTGAACTACGTATTCGCGATCGTAGCGGAACGGTTCACGTCCCTCGGGTTCGATAACGATGGAACCGTAGGCGCCATCCGGCTCCTGAAAACCGGAGTGGCTGTGAAACCAATAAGTACCAGCCTGCTGGATGGGAAATTCGTAGGTGAAGGTTTCACCCGGCTTGATGCCTGGAAAACTGATACCAGGCACACCGTCCTGATCAAAAGGAAGGATCAGGCCGTGCCAGTGAATGGAAGTCATCTCATCAAGGTTGTTGGTCACGTTGATCTTGACGTTTTCGCCTTCCTTGAAGCGCATCACCGGCCCGGGAGATGCACCGTTATAACCGATGCCGTTTTTCACGAAATCGCCGGTGTCAATTTCGACCCGATCAACCGTGAGATTATATTCGCCAGCCATGACCGATGCAGACATCAGCAGGCTTAACAACACTGAACCTAATCGGCTGTTCATACTTTTTGCTCCAAATCGCTCTTCACTAAGAACCCTCAAAATAAATACCTACAAGCCCACTGGATCAACGCCCCATTAGTGAACTCAGTTACTGGACCTTGACGTCACCGTACATCCCTGCCTGGTAATGACCCGGCACGTTGCAGGCGAACTCGATATTGCTGTTATCGGAAAACTTCCAAATAACTTCCTGCCTCTGGCCCGGTTCCAGCAGGACGCTGTTAGGGTCGTCGTGTTTCATGGACTGGCCGTTCCCCATGTCCATTTCCATCATGTCGTGGTTGAGCTTTCCGCCCTGGATGACGCCATGTTCGACCATCATCATCATTTCCTCCTGATGCCCCTCATGCATCTCAGGTGTGCCGATGTTGAACTCGTGAACGAGGTTCCCCTTGTTCTCCACCACGAACCGCACCGTTTCCCCGGGGCTTACGATGATTGATTCCGGTTCATAGTAATTGTCGTACATTTCGACTGTTATGGTTCGGCTGGCCTCTGAGGCTTTGCCGGGCTCACCACTCGCAGCGCCGTGATCATGTCCTCCACCATGGGTTCCAGCGGCAAAGGTGGTCGCCGACAATAAGATAGTTGCGGCAGCAACGAGGAATTTTGATACGGTCATATATCTTCTCCTTTGAACAGCTTTGGCCCTGAGGGCCGGGTTGGCCCTGAGGGCCGGGTTGTCTCACTCAAAACTTGAGCAATATCCAGAAGCGGTTGCTACCATCGCTCAGCAACCTGAATCCAGGCTGAAAATCGGAATTATTTTTTGTTCTGGCACAATTCAGCTTGGGCAGCGACACTGACGGACTCTGATGCTCAATTTAGAAAGGCAGTTCAGGAATGAGATTACTTCTGGTGGAAGATGACTACCTGCTGACAAATGGGCTAAGCGCCCAACTGGAAAAGGCCGGTTTCAGCGTGGATACCGCCCGTACAGCGCGGGAAGCCCGGCACCTCGGGCAGCAGGAAAGTTACCGCGCCGGTATTCTTGACCTGGGCCTGCCCGACGGCAACGGCCTGGACGTACTGAAACAGTGGCGGACGCATAAGGTCAGTTTCCCGGTGTTGATCCTGACCGCCAGGGGAGACTGGCAGGACAAGGTCAATGGCTTGAAGGCCGGCGCCGATGATTACCTCGCGAAGCCTTTCCAGACCGAAGAGCTGATTGCCCGACTTCACGCCATCGTCCGGCGAAGCGAAGGCAGAATAATGGATACCCTGACAGCGGGCCGGTTCGAGCTGGACGAAAATCGCCAGACGTTAAGGGCCGGTGACGAGACCGAACATAGCCTGACCGGTACGGAGTTCCGTTTGCTCCGATGTCTGATGAGTCGTCCCGGGCAGGTTTTCTCGAAAGAACAGCTTCTCGACCAGCTATACAGCATCGACGACATACCCAGCGAGAACGTGATCGAAGCGTATGTGCGGCGGCTCAGGAAGCTGGTGGGACCGGACACCATCAAGACTCGACGTGGTCAAGGGTACCTGTTCGATGCCGATAGCCGCTAGACCTCGCTCAGTCAGGGGGATGCTCCTGATTCTGCTACTTCCGGCCGGTATTGGTCTGATGGCACTGGCTTGGATCATCCATGGGGCCTTGCTGGAGAGGATGACCATGGACTTAGTAGAACGCCGCTTGAAAGATGAGGTAGCTTTTCTGGAACACCAGATCCGCCAATCCGGTGGCCAGATTGATACACTCCAGACCGGCGACTATTTTCAGGAAGTGCTCCTCCACGCCTTCGCCATCGCCATCGCTTCTCCGTCTGGGCAGTCCATCTCACCGGAGACCTGGACTCCGATTCTGAGACCGTTGCTCACCTCCGGGCAGGAGGGAGCCGTGAGAGCCAGGGATGCTGAGGTACCATCTGCGCCTTCCCAAATGCTTGGGTATCGCCGTGCCTTCACGGTCGACGGAAACCCCTTCGTGATCATTGTTGCCGAGGATATGGAGGCGCTTCATCGGAGCCAGGCCAAACTCCATATCTGGACTGCCGTCGTCTCGGTTTTACTGGTCATTCTGATGATCGGGAGCATATGGCTGGGAATCACTCTGGCCCTGCGGTCAATAGCGGGCCTTCAGATGAACCTGAAAAAACTTCAGTCAGGCGAGCTCTCCCGTATTAACGCAGACGGCCCGGAGGAGTTCCGGCCCCTCGTCCGGCAACTCAATCGACTGCTGGATTCACTGGATGACCGGCTGGAACGCTCCCGTGACGCACTTGCCAACCTTTCCCACAGCGTGAAAACCCCCATAGCGGCTGTCAGACAGATCCTGGAAGACACCAGTCGCCCGCTCGATGAGAAGCTGAGATGGGAAATGGCGGCGCGCCTCGACGACATAGATGCTCAGCTTGAGGCCGAAATGCGGCGAAGCCGGTTTGCGGGTCCACAGGTCGGCCAAAGTGTATGTCCGATCAAACAGGCCCGGGATCTGCTGTGGATGCTTGGCCGCCTCTACCCCGATAAATCTTTTGAATTGTCAACGGATCTGCCTGAAAACCATCGCTGGCCTGTCGAGGAGCATGATCTGAACGAAATCCTTGGCAACTTGCTGGATAACGCAGGCAAATGGTCATCCCGCTGGGTGGAGCTCACGCTGAGTGAAGATCAAGAGCAGTTAAAAATTATCATCAGCGACGACGGAGCGGGCGTATCAGAAACAGCCCACTCACAATTGGGCAAGCGAGGATTGAGGCTGGACGAGCAAACACCCGGTCATGGATTGGGGCTGGCTATTGTCCACGCAATAGTTGAGCGTTATCAGGGACAGGTTCATTACACGTCCAGTAAGGTAGGAGGCCTTACTGCAGTTGTTGTAATCCCTGGTTCTGATCGATTCGGCGACCGGTCAGACAACTGACACCTTCACCCTCCATTCTCTATGCTTCAAGTCAAATTCATCAATAGTTGGGATGATGATTTGGAGTCTCGTCCAGCCTGTTCAATCTCGACCGCTCTATAATGAGCTTTTCCTGAAGGATACTGAATCTACACCCACTAACACTACTTGCTCTACTTGCAACCCAAAACAGCAAACCGATGCTTTTGATCATGAATTTTACACTCCCCCCCCCCTTTCACTGCATGCCAGAGCCCGCCTTGTGCGGGCTTTTTCATGCCGTTTTGGAGTTTCTATGGATATTCGAGCGAGCTGGGCCTGTACCACGTACAGGGCTACGTTAAGCCTGAGGAGATTATCAGTACGGCGGCCACCATTTTGTATGGCTGAAAGGTGTCTAGCAAACCGGTGGCGATTCAGTTGATCTTACCTTTGCATGAGAGTGAGACAGACCGGCATCTCATCGGATTATCTGGTTGATGCTTCACCTACTGCTGGTGCATGTTTCCTTCGCTAATTCCAGCAAGAACCCCACACGCCTCAACTTCCCGGTCATCGTTGCAACTCGCTCTCAGTGAAACGAGTTGTTTCTCAAGCGCTTGCAGAGCGGTTATCTGCGACCGCACATGAGAGATGTGATCATCGAGCAAGGCGTTGACGGCGGTACAAGGCTGATGAGGGTCGTCCTGATAGCTCTGTAGTTCGTGAATCTCAGCCAGTGACAGGCCCAGGATTCTGCAGCGACGGATGAAGGCCAGCCCCTCACCATGCTTCTCGGTATAGACACGGTAACCGTTGTCCTGCCGATCAGGCGGCGGCAACAAGCCCTGCTGTTCATAGAAGCGGATCGTCTGTGTTTCGACCCCTACCAACTGCGCCAACTGACCAATGCGCATCAGCCTCCTCCCCAACGGATTCTTTACTCTATTGACCTTATAGTAGCTTTATAGTTTTAAATGGTACCACAACATTGTTCAAGTGGAGTCGTATCATGAGCAAATCCTGTGGTGGCGCCTGTGGCGGTGATGCAACGTCCGCAGCGGATACCGATATACAGGCCTCCTCCGAGGCGCCAGGGAGATGGGTCAGTGTTTATGCCGTGCCGAAGATGGACTGTCCATCAGAAGAACGAATGATTCGCCTAGCCCTGAACGGCTTTGAGGAGATTCGGGCGCTGTCCTTCGACTTGTCGAACCGCCGGCTGAAGGTCGTGCATGACGGCGAGGTCGAGCCCGTCACCTCGAAACTGAAGACCTTGGGGCTAGGCGCCTCGCTTCAGGAAACCGTCGCTGCAAATCCGGAGACCATCAAGGCCGCCGAGTTTTCGGCAGCTTCTGCTAAGCAAGAATCCGGGACCCTGCGCTGGTTGCTCGGCATCAATGCACTTCTGTTCGTGGTGGAAATGACTGCCGGTCTGATCGCCCAGTCCACCGGCCTGATTGGAGAATCCCTGGACAATTTTGCCGATGCGGCGGTGTACGGGCTTGCCCTTTATGCGGTTGGACATAGCGTGAAAATGCAGGTACGTGCCGCGCATCTTGCTGGTGTACTGCAACTGATCTTGGCTGTGGGCGTGCTCGTAGAGGTGGTGAGACGCTTTGTATTCGGTAGTGAGCCTGAATCGCTGGTGATGATGGCTATCGCATTCGTCGCATTGATTGCCAATACCAGTTGTCTGCTGCTCATATCCAAACATCGGGAAGGCGGGGCGCACATGAAGGCAAGCTGGATATTCTCGGCCAACGACGTGGTGATCAACCTGGGGGTCATCACCGCCGGCGCCCTGGTCGCGTGGACCGGGTCCAATTATCCGGATCTGATTATCGGCACCATATCGGGAGTCATTGTACTTAACGGGGCCAGGCGTATTCTGGCGTTGAAGGGTTAAATAATTGCTCATTATTGGCAACAAGCACTCGTCGTATGCCCTGTTTTCCATATCGAGCCTGCTGGCAGCGTCAGATCAGGCTGCAAAGTGGCTGGTGCAGCAATCAATGGCCTATGGCGAGTCTATTTCAGTGACCCCGTTCTTTAACTGGGTGCACGTATGGAACACCGGTGCCGCATTCAGTCTTTTTGCGAATGGCGGAGGCTGGCAGCGCTATTTTTTAATCGGAATCGCGGTGGTGGTCTCGATTTTCCTGATCAAGCTGATTCTTGAAAATCGTCATAAAGGAGAAGCCTTCGCTTACAGTCTTATCCTCGGTGGCGCCATGGGCAACCTGATTGACCGAATATTTCGCGGCTACGTTGTGGATTCCTTTGATTTCTATTGGCGGGACTGGCACTGGCCGGCCTTTAATCTGGCTGATATTGCTATTGTCACCGGTGCCTTGCTTTTCGTTTCCGGCAGTTTGTTGGGCGAAAAAACAAACACCAATACAAACCCAGATAGGCAAGGCTGACGTTACAGCTATGAACGCCATTGGGAAGAATGTGCGGTTCGCTAAGCGTGGGCTTCTTATCGTGTTTTGCTCAGACCCGGCAAGCGGGTCATCCTGTAGATAGTCCATCGCAAGTTCATTTGCCAGGTCTAAAACCTTGAAGGCAAGCGATCGGAGAATGCGGAGGCCTTCCGTATCGCGCAGCGGCTAGATGAGTTCTTGGAGAATGAATTCAACCTCCCCTCCCCCCTACAACTTCCTGACGACACAAAACCGCTTGAACGAAAATAGTGAATTAAAGCCTGATACCGGTTCTACATGATAGGAATATCATTCATCGGTTAGAAAAATAGCAGCAGGAAGCGAGAGAGCGTCGCTAATCTGGTAGATTTTGAGCAGAGTAATGTTCTTTTCGCCACGCTCAATGTGACCCATATAGCTGCGGTCCAAGCCTGCTAAACTTGCAAGCTCCTCTTGGGATAGGCCTTTCTGCTTTCGCATTGCTCTAACCTTTGCGCCAAATGCCTGAAGACGAGCATTGCTCATGGAAGTCTCACCTAAAAGTGAGAACTATCATTTTTTGATGCCTGAGCATCCACGGACTATAATACCCATTTTCCGTTTGGGTGGAGAATGTCTCACCTGCAAAGAAATGCGCCATGCCCATGTGGTAGCGGGGTTAAATACAAGAAGTGCTGCTTGCCAAGGCAGGAAGCAGAGCTGCACGCCACGAACCAAGGGCAGGTATATGCGTTATTGAACCAGATTATTCCAGACACAATTGGCTCGCCCGACGAAAACAGCAAGGAGTTCCAGCGACTTGAGGAGTGGGCTAATCGCTATTTATCAGGGATTGATCGCCGGCACCCTCTATTTGAGCCTCTGTCCGATCATTTGTGCACACACAGTGAAATCATTGCAATCGCCAAACAACAGAAGATCCATAGTTATTTGTCCGTGGCCGAACCTCTATATATTGCATGGCTAAATTCTTGACCATCACTACCACATGGTTGTTACGGGTGATTTATCTATTTAAATTGAGGTTACACCCAATGTGTGAGGTGCTTATGAAATTGAAAGTGCAGAAAATTAGTAATGGCGCAGGACTTCGAGTCCCTAAAACTGTCTTGCAGCATCTTGGTCTTGATGTGGGAAGTATCGTTGATATGGAACTGACTGATGAGCAGTTGATCATTCGCCCAAAGCCCATGCCGACCTTGGAAGAGATGTTGGCAGCTTGTACACCAGAGAATACCGCACTGAGCGAGGAAGACCGCGAGTGGCTTAGCGATGGTCCGGTCGGTAAAGAGATTTTGTGATCCCCTGCCCGGCGCCACCAATAATGTAACAGGGATGCAGCGGTTGCGTCGCGCACAGTTGACACGGCATTCGTGCTACCCGATTGATTATCATAATAAAATACACCACTTGGTGTGCATACATGTTAAATATGGTAATTATTAGAACGCAGCTTGGAAAGATCTAGTGCATGTGGTCGTAAAGGCCCTGTAATGGACGAAAGACCAGAGCGTGTGTTTCTTGCAGTAGATCAAGAAACCTCAATTTCTGTCCCTACTGACGTATTTGATAGGGCTGCTGTAGCTTGGGTCAATCAAAGCAAGAAAGCTTTAGGGGAAGATTTGCGCGGGGTATAAGATCACCACCACATCTGCTTCTAGCCCTTTTAAAAGAAGCGTGCGGCCAACTGCCTTATCCACAAGACCTTCCAAGTCCACTTTTTCTACCGCTGTTGCGTCTCGCTTGTTAGCTTGTAACGACTATTCGCATTTATATAGGGTCACCAATTATTAAAACCGCCCCACCCCGCTCTGGTGGTTGAGTTCTCGCGGCAAACAACTGCTACTTTACGGCAGCACTAGCGTTGATTTTGATCCATTCAACTTGGGAAGGGGCTGTTCGCAAATCGACTGCTTTATTTGCTTTTAGCCTGTTCTTAGATGCAAGGAGCCAGGTCCCAAGAGACTGACATCCTGCCCGATTCCATCGCCAAGACGTTTTTAACGAGGCGACTTCTGGGAAGTGAGTTAAAACATCGGAACTCCAATCGACCAAGATATTTCCACGAAAATTAAATATGGCCGCATTAGGTCCCCTAGCACGCTCACAGGAATGACTTGGGAAATGGGAACCACAATTTGATGTTGGGCAATATTACAATCTTGGTACTCATTGACCAACTAATTTGCATAAAAAAACGTAGTAGCACGGTTTCTTATTTCAGGGTAGTCACTGCCGCAATGCTGCTAATCCTGCATTTTGGGTGCGTTAGAATGAGAACTGGTTTGTCGCCGCCATGTGAGGCCAAGGTTGTCGCTATTAGCTGGAGCGCTGAAGGAGCCTCCTCTTCTAACATCTAAAAGCTTTAACTCAGGAGCCATGCATCCATTTTCGCAGCTCTGTAACTTTTTCTTGGAATTCTTTATCTGCGCTGGAAATATTGGCCCTACCATTCCATATGCTATTTCTTCGTACCAAGTTTGAGATTTAAACCACTCATTATTTCATGTTCGAGATGCCGCAGCTAAAGTTTCCCTGTCATCCTCGCGGGGCAAACATGATAATACCCATACCCGCGAGTGCTACCGCCACGCCCACAAAATCCCATGGATGAGGACGAACCCCCTCCACACCCCAGAGCCACAGCAAGGCAACGAACACATAGACCCCGCCGTAGGCCGCATAGACTCGTCCGGCATCGGTCGGATGCAAAGATAGTAACCAGGCGAACATGGCGAGGCTTGCGGCGGCTGGTAGCAACACCCATCCGGGAGCGGATTTTTTTAGCCACAAATACGGCAGGTAACAACCGACGATTTCGGTCACAGCTGTGAGGATGAATAATCCCAGGGTGTAGAGAGCCAACATGATTTCGCTCTTCTAGTGATGATCGCCAGCAGATAAACGCTGGTCAGAGGAATCTCGACAGAATTCTGCCGGCAGTTCAATTTCGATGGTCGTGTGAGCCAGTTGGTATGGCTCAAGTGCATCGGCCACCGCTATCTTGGTGGCGAGGTATTGCTCCAACGGGAAAGAATCCCTCATCACCAAATGCACCGTTAAAACATGGTGCTCTCCATCTAGGGACCAGAGGTGTTGATGGTGAACCTCGCTTATATGTTCAATGCCGAGCAGCGTTCGCCGAATCTCATCATGCAGCGCCGGGTCTGGTACCGCCTGGATAAAAAGTTTGCCGGTGGCCCAGAGGTTGCGGATTACATTTACCAGAATAAACAGGGTAAAACCGATGGACAGCAATGGATCAAGGATGGGCCAGTCCACGAATTGCAAAATGATCGAGACGATCAGCACCGCGACCCAGCCCAGGACATCTTCTAGTAAGTGCCAATTGAGCACTTTTTCGTTCAGTGACTTCCCTTTGCTCAGACGGTAGGCGGCGAACCCATTGACTGTAACCCCTAACAGGGCCAACGCGAGCA
Source organism: Alcanivorax sp. 97CO-5 (assembly GCF_000524665.1). NCBI lineage: Bacteria > Pseudomonadati > Pseudomonadota > Gammaproteobacteria > Oceanospirillales > Alcanivoracaceae > Alcanivorax > Alcanivorax sp. 97CO-5. Next base: position 278,947 of record NZ_KI965898.1, on the reverse strand, counting down.
TTCCTTCGGTAACTGGCATGACCGGGTCGGCCAGACGAGGGATCGCTTCACTGAGCACCCACAGCGACCCGCCCACCAAGACCAATCCGTTGATCAAGGCACCGAACAACGATAGCCTGCGATAGCCATAGGTAAATTCCCGGGTAGCCGCTTTACGTCCCTGCCGGTTCAGGAACCAGGCACTGCCTATGGCCAGGCTATCGCCCAGGTCATGCACTGCATCGGCCAGGATGGCCGTGCTGTTAGTCAACAACCCCCCAACAAACTCGATGAGGGTAAACCCCACATTGAGAAAGAATACCAGGCCAAGACGTCTGGAACTGGTGTCGTCTGAATGATTGTGCGCGTGATCATGGTGCCGCATTCATCTTACCTCGTTATAATGGTTCAACGGTTAAACGTGCATAGACGTATCTGGGTGGTCTGTCATATCAAGGCCACAAATTAATGCCAAATTGGCGCAGCAGTAGCGCGAAGATGCCGAAGCAAATAGCGGTAACCGCGCAGCTGACAAGTAGCGTTGGCCAGAAGCCCAATCGGCCCAACAGTAATGGGAAACTTAAAAACATGGGCAATGTCGGCAGCACATACCAGAGGGTATACCAGGCATGCCGGGCGATTTTCTCGTGAGGCTGATTTTCCACGTGCAGCCAAATCAGCACCAGAATGGTCACCAAAGGCAGTGCCGCCACCAGGGCGCCTAACTTGTCACTGCGCCTTGCAACCTCCGACACCACCACCACGATGGTTGCGGTAATCAGGTATTTGGTGATAAGCCATTGCCATGTCATAAATGTCGCTACTCCAAACCGTCAAACTCACCCGTAAAATTCACATCGTAAACTTTCCCGTCGCTGGATATGAGCACGTAAAGTGTTTTTGCCTCAGTCGCATTGGCCACCGAGATGATGAAATAACCACTACCTTTCTTATGGATCTTCATAGCGGTAGCTGACGTTGTCTTCCAGTTTTCAGGCAGTTTTCCAAAGCCCAGTCCGACATCCTTGTCTGCCAACTGGAAGGTCGTGTCTTTGGCGAGCTGAAGCGCCGACGCTTCCGAAATCGGCTCGTGAGTGTGATCACTGTGTGCAAAAGCCTGCTGAAAACCGGCCAATAGAATAAGCGTAAAAATGGCAGCGAAAAATTTCATGATGGTATTCCCACAAAAGTTAACAAGATTAATGCGCGTGTGGCTCGCCACCCTCGTGGCGATGGACTTCGGGTGCTTCGGGCTGCGGGTCAGCGGACGGGGCTCCGAGCTCAAGGTTTCTCGGGTAGTTCGACAGAGGTGCTTTGTTATCTTCCATGTCCTCGTGGACATGCTGGTGGTCGTCCCGGTTGAGGGGGAAATCATCCGGATACTGCGTGTGCTGGAATCCATGTAACTGCATCAGCAGCAACAGGCCACCGGTAAGCATTATCGCCACGTTCGAGGCTTTGCTGAAGCGCCCAAATGACGGGGTTTTTCGCCACACCATGAGCAGGGCCAGCATAATGCTCAAGGCCACAATCTGGCCTAACTCGACGCCGACATTGAACGACAATATCTTGAGTACCAGGCCATCGTGCCCCAGCGGCAACTGCTGAAGCCGAGTGGACAGGCCAAACCCGTGAATCAAACCAAAGGCAAACACCATCCAGGTTAGGTTCGGGGATTTCATTTGCAAGTGCTTCTGAAAGCCGCCGAGGTTGTCGAAGGCTTTGTAACAGACCGTTAGCGCAATCACCGCATCGATCAGGTAGTAATTGGCGGTAATGCCAAACAGTGTGGCGAACACCAGGGTAATGGAATGGCCGACGGTGAAGGCGGTAATGAACTTGATGATTTCGCCAAAGCGCGTCAAAAAAAACATAACGCCGAACAGAAACAGCAAATGATCATAGCCACTCAGCATATGGGTGGCGCCCAACCGGATGTACTCCAGATAGCCCGCATTGAGTATCCGGGCCTGGTCTTCCGCCGACATGCCATGTGCCCAGGCCGAGGCACTAGCAAAAGACGCAATGGCGACAAATAAGAATTTAATCATAATGTATTCAACCTTGGTGATGATCGAGTCGATCACACCTGATTATGGAATTGAGTGACGGTCGCACCCACAGTTGCACTTCGCCCGCCAGGGTTTCGCTGCGGAAACAGGCTCCGGGCGTGCCCGAAGCCTGTTCAAGCCTGCTATGTTTTCGCTTTCTTGCGATGCAACAGCGCGTACAGCACCGGGAGCACAAACAGCGTCAACAAAGTCGAGGAGATGATTCCCCCGATCACCACGGTCGCCAACGGTCGCTGTACTTCCGCGCCAGTACCGGTGTTGAGCGCCATGGGCACAAAGCCGAGGCTCGCCACCAGGGCCGTCATCAAAACTGGCCGCAGGCGAACCAGCGCTCCTTCCACAATCGCCGTGATGAGATCCCCTTGTTCCCGCCACAAGTCGCGAATGAAGGCGACCATCACTAAACCATTGAGCACCGCCACGCCAGAGAGCGCGATAAAGCCCACGCCTGCCGAGATCGACAGCGGCATGTCCCGCAACCACAGCGACAATACCCCGCCAGTCAGCGCAAGCGGTACGCCGGTGAAAATAATTAACGCGTCTTTCACCGAACCAAACGCCATAATCAGCAGGCCAATGATGATCGCCAGGGTAATGGGTACAACAAGGGCGAGACGCGCACTGGCCGATTGCAGTTGCTCAAAGGTTCCGCCGTAATCCAGCCAATACCCATCTGGCAAATCCACCTGCTGTGCGATCCGCCCCTGTGCTTCCTCGACAAATCCGCCTAGGTCGCGGTCCCGCACGTTGGCAGTGACCACCACCCGGCGCTTGCCATTTTCCCGGCTGATCTGGTTGGGCGCCGGTGCCAGCTCCAGCTCCGCCACTTCCGATAACGGCACATAGCCTCCGTCCGGCAAGGGAATGGGTAAAAAGGCCAGGCGATCAATATCGCGCCTTACTGTTTCCGGCAGGCGTACCACCAACTCAAAGCGACGGTCGCCCTCGTAAATCAACCCGGCGTTTTCACCACCGATTCCGGTCGCCACCAGTGTTTGCAAGTCTTCGACATTCAGGCCATAGCGCGACAGCATCATGCGCTTGGGATGGACCGACAACATGGGCAACCCTGTGACCTGCTCGACCTGGATATCGGCCGCACCATCAATGGTTTCTAACACCGCCTGAACGGCTTGCGCCGATGCCAGCAGCTGATCCATATCATCGCCAAACACCTTGATCCCAAGATCGGCCCGCACCCCGGAAATCAGCTCGTTAAAGCGCATCTCAATGGGCTGGGTGAACTCGTATTTGTTGCCAGGCAGTTTGGTCACAGCGTCCTCCATTTCAGCCACCAGCATATCCTTCGTCTTGTTGGGATTGGGCCACTGGTCGCGAGGCTTGAGGACGACAAAGTTATCCGCCACGCTGGGGGGCATGGGGTCGGTGGCCACTTCCGGCGTGCCGATCTTGGCGAACACCTTGTCCACTTCCGGGAACGCCTTCAGCCGTTCTTCCAGCTGCGCCTGCATCTCGATGGATTGCTCCAGTCCTGTGCCTGGAATACGCAGGGCGTGCAACGCAATATCCCCTTCGTCGAGCTGCGGAATAAATTCCGAACCCAGGGTGGTTGCCAGCCAGACACAGACCACCACCAGTGAGCTCGCCGATCCCAACACCAGCCAACGAAACTTCATGGCAGCCAGCAAAGCCGGCTTGTACAGCGATTTGGCGCTGCTGATCACCGGGCTTTCTTTTTCGCTGATCTTGCCCCCCATAAATACCGCTACAGCAGCCGGCACCACGGTCAACGACAGCGCCATGGCGGACAGCAGCGCCATTACCACAGTGGCAGCCATGGGGTGGAACATCTTGCCCTCAACACCGGTGAGCGAAAAGATTGGCAAATACACCACGGTAATGATGGCGACGCCGAACAAGCTTGGACGAATGACTTCGTTGGTAGCCTCATATACTAACTGAAGCCGTTCCCGCAATGGCAGCTGACCATTGTCCTGAGATTGTGAGTGTTGGGCCTGGGATAACCGCCGAATACAGTTCTCGACAATGATCACGGCGCCGTCGACGATCAGGCCAAAATCCAAGGCGCCGAGGCTCATCAGATTGGCCGACACGCCCGATTTCACCATGCCAGTTATGGTGGCGAGCATGGACAAGGGAATGACTGCCGCGGTAATCAAGGCCGCGCGCAGGTTGCCCAATAACAGAAACAGTACCACGATCACCAGCAGCGCCCCTTCGAGCAGGTTCTTCTCCACCGTGGCGATGGCTTTGTCCACAAGGGTTGTGCGATCGTAAACCGCCTCCACCTTGACCCCTGCGGGGAGCGAGGGCTGAACGGCCTCTAGTTTTTCGGCCACGGCCTTCGCGACGGAGCGGGAATTTTCTCCCACCAGCATCATGGCCGTGCCCATCACTGTTTCCTTGCCGTCGCGGGTGGCGGCTCCCGTGCGCAGCTGCTTGCCAATGGCCACTTCGGCCACATCACTGACTTTCACCGGTGCTTTGTGGCGGTTGGTAATGACCACCTGCTCAATCTCGGCAATGGACGCTAGTTGCCCAGGTGAGCGCACCAATAGCTGTTGTCCGTTTCGCTCGATATAGCCGGCGCCACGATTGACATTGTTGGCCTCGAGGGCTTCCAACAATTCATCCATAGTGACGCCAAATTGCAGTAACTTTTGTGGTGAGGGCGTGACGTGGTACTGCTTGTCGTAGCCACCGATGGTGTTTATCTCGATCACTCCCGGCACCTGCGCCAGTTGCGGCTTAATGATCCAGTCCTGAATTTCTCGCAATGCTGTGGCATCTAAAGGATTACCGTCAGCTTGGGTGGCGCCGGGCAAGGCTTCCACGGTATACATCAAAATTTCGCCCAGGCCAGTCGCGATCGGCCCCATTTCAGGTTCCAGACCAGGTGGCAGGACATTTTTGATGGAGCCGAGGCGCTCATCGATCAGGTTGCGAGCGAAATAGATGTCCGTACCTTCCTTGAACACCACCGTCACTTGGGATAAGCCATAACGGGATATTGAGCGGGTATAGGACAAATTAGGCAAGCCGTAAAGGGCCGTTTCCACCGGGAAGGTGATGCGCTGTTCTGCCTCCAAGGGCGAATATCCTGACGCCTCGGTATTGATCTGCACCTGGACGTTGGTAATGTCCGGCACCGCATCGATGGGCAGGCGCTGAAAGCTCCACAAGCCCACACCAATGAGCACTAGAATAAAGGATAAGGTTAAAAACCGCCGCTCTACCGAGAAGCGTAAGATGGCATTGATCATCATAGTCTCCTGGGTTAGTGGTCGTGGGATGCGCCAGATTTTTCGATATCGGCCTTGATTAAATAGCTGTTATCCACCACATAACGATCACCCACCTGCAGTCCATCCAACACTTCGGTCAAGGTGCCGTCACTGCGGCCAAGTTCCAGAGGGCGAATCTCATAGGTGTCGTCCACCTGAATAAACACCACGCTCCAGTCACGAAAGGACTGCAGTGCACGGTTTTCCACGGCCAGTGGCACCTCAGAGGTCTCTACCACTATGTCCCCCGCCACCAGCAAACCGGGGCTCAGCGTGCCAGCGGGGTTATCCACTTCCACACGGGCCAGGGTATAGGGAGCATTGCCCGGCGAAGGCAGTAAGTGACTGATGCTAGCCCGTTGATCAAAGCCCTCGGCTTGCAGGCGAACTTTCTGACCGACCGCCACCTCGGTGCGCTGACCCGGAAACACCCGAAGCTCTGCCCACAAGGTCGTTAAATCGGCAATCGCAAACAATGGTTGCTCACCGGCGACTTCGCCCACACTAATTTGGCGCTCGGTCACCACGCCATCTATGGGTGAGCGCAGGTCATAGGTTTTGAGACTTTCGTTGGACTCCACTTTTGCCAGCCGATCACCTTTGGCGACACGGTCCCCCAAACGAACGTTGACTTTGGTGATGACGCCGGGAAAGCGAGCGCGCACCCGCGCGATCTGTTCCGGTGCGATGGTCAGTTGCCCGTAGGTGGTCAGCGTTCGCTCAATTGAGCCCGGACCGGCCTCAGTAGCTTGAATTCCGGCCTTTTCAGCAATGTCGGCCGCAATGCGAGTACGACCTTCGTGGGACTCCCACTGCCACTGGTATTGTTTACCGTTCAATGCAAGCGTGACGTCCACATCAAAAGAATGGGGTTCGGTCACCACCCCGTCACCCAGCCAATAGTCTCCCTGGAAGACAAAATCGAAGGTATCCACTTGCCCACCCAAGCGGGTGAGTTGGACGTTGAGGTCAACACCGTCGGTAATGGGCTTACCGCCCTTCGTTACCCAGGCACGGTATTCCGGGGGAACACCTTGCTCGAAAATCTGCAGCTCAACGAGAGTGTCGTCCTGCGTCAATAACAACCCGCCATGGGGCCCCTTGGTCTCGGGCGCGGTTGATTGCGCTTCTTTGTCGTTATTGTACGTATCTTCGGCGGCGTGGAGAGGCGTGATGGCCAGACAGGTGGCCACCAGTATCCAGTAGAGTGGTTTTATCAATTGCATGGTTCAATCATCCTGTGTTTGGTTAGCAGGCGTGGCCTGGCCTTGGGTCATGGGCTGCGCCGTAAGCTGTTCGATAAGCGCCTGGTTGAGCAGCGCCGTGGTGGCTGCTTCAACGAGTGCCTCGCGGGCCGAGAGCAGTTCGCGCTGTGCGGCGGTCCACTCCACGTAACTGTAGCGGCCGCGTTCATAGGCTTGTTGGGTAAGCTCGAGCGCCCGGGTTAAATCGGGCAGCACCGCATCACGTAGCTGCTCAACGGCGGCAATGTTTTGTTGGCGGGTGTGGTAAGCCTCGAACAACAGGGAGTGCAGTTGCAGCAGCGCACTCTGTTGGCGGTATTCGACCTCGTCACGCGCCGCCGTGGCGGCCTGCACTTCTCCGCGGTTCCGGCGACCGGCAAACAGTGGCATTGACACCCCGGCCACCAGCGCGGTATCGCCTGTTTCCTCAAAACGGCGGGCGCCGACCTGCCAGCGAATATCACTTTCCGATTGGCTTTTTACTAACTGGATCTCGGCATCGCGCATTCGCCGCTCGCTGGCGTAAACCCGGATCATTGGACTTTCACTGGCCAACTGGTACAGCACCTCGAAAGGTTCGCCAGCCTCGAATCGGAACAGGTCTCCCTGCAACCGCTGAAAATTCACGCGCGTTTCGCCCCATAGTGAGGCCAGCGCCATCTTCCGCTTCTCGTACTCCGTTTGTAGCGTAGAGTGAACAATGCGGTTCTGGGTAAGCGCGGCTTTGGCGCGCAGGACTTCAGCGTCGGGCGCGGCGCCCCGTTTGGCGCGGCCAGTGACCGTGTTGAGAGTCGCCTCGCTCAACTCCACAGCCTGAGCGGCCAATGCGAGCTTTTCCTGCAGGGCCAAGGTGGCGACATAGCGCTGCGTCACCTGACCCAACAAATCCAGAGTCTCAGCTTCACGTTCGGCCTCCATCAGATCATAGCGGGAGCTCACGGCGCCTGTGCGAGCCCGGCGTTTGCCTCCCAGCTCAATGACCGAGGATAGCGACAGCGTGTAATCAGCTCTGTCGACTCCCTGCAGAGCACCGCTACCGAGTATATTTTCCACCTCCAGGCCCGCTTCATAGGCCGGTGCCTGATCGGCCGTAAGGCTTTTTCCCTCAAGCCCCTGCAGGCGAAAGTCGAATACCCGCAGACTGGGGTTTTGCGCCACCGTCCGGGACAGGGCGTCGGTAAGGGTGAGTGGTGTCTCTTCGGCGTGGGCAACGGAAACGTTGAGCGCCAGCACGAGTAGATACAAAGAATGGATATAAATCTGGCGCGGCGTTATACGCCGCCCAATGCTCATGGGCTTGCAAATAAGCATGCAACCTCTCCTACGAAGGTCTAATAAATAAAAGATGTTTCCTGAACGGAATGAATCGTAGGATTAGGCTATGGGAGGGCGGAACAAGGAGGGTGGAATGACTGAAGTATGACTGGCTTGATAGTCGGACAAGCCCTGACCTGCGGACAAAATGGAAATATTTGATGCGGCGCTCACCAGCACCATATGACAGTGGGAATGGTTTTGATGGCAATGATCGGACACGTGATCCCGCGAAGGGTCGGATGAGGAAGACTCCTCCATTCCCAGAGTGACCGAGTTAAGGACGAGGTCTTCATGAGCGTGATCAAGCGTAGCAGGATAATGAGGTCGACTGGTATCGCCAATAGCTGCCAGTGACTGCAGAGCAATCACCAATGCTAACAAGACTGTTAACCAACGATTCATTATCAAAACAGACCGACTCATAGAACGAGTGCTGGATACTAACAATAAAGCGCGAGAATCAAAAGCACATTATCCCATTCAAATTTAAATTGCGATTACAAGCCTATGGAGGATCCGTTAGGGGGATAAGATGGGGAGAGATACTATCTTTTCCATCAATTTCACCGTCTCGGTGTTGGATAATTGCTGACCTTCTTCAAGGTATTTCCCTACCTTGGTGTCACTCTGCCAGCTTTCCTGATTAAAATTTATCCGTTTCCGTGCTGCCACTTGTGGCTGCTCCGCTCCGGCGAAAAGTCGAACTAGCAGGCCTTATTCAGGAGCAGCTTAAGAACTCCAGGGCTCGCTGTAATCAAGGGGCAAACAGTTGGCTAGAACAGGGGGGTGTCACTTGAAGTCATGGAAATAGCGAATAAAAAAGATTTTTTATAACCATGAATCGCCACCAGTTCATTAGACACTTCCCAGCCGTTCTTGGTGACGCTTTTCATACTCTACCGGTGACAGCTTTTCATTAGAACCATGGCGCCGCCGGTTGTTATAGAACATCTCGATATAATCAAAAATATCTGCCCGAGCGGCGTCACGGCTGCTGTAAATCTTTCGCTTTATTCTTTCCCGCTTCAACAGCTGGAAGAAGCTCTCAGCAACAGCATTGTCGTGGCAGTTACCGCGCCGACTCATACTCCCCTCCAGGTCATGCGCCCTCAGAAACGAATCCCAGTCGTGGCTGGTGTATTGACTGCCTTGGTCGGAGTGAACAACCACCTTGCCTTCAGGCTTGCGGCGCCAGACCGCCATCAGCAGCGCATCCAGCGCCAGCTCCTTGGTTATCCGGGATTGCATTGACCAACCGATCACCCGTCTTGAGAACAGATCCAGAACAACCGCCAGATACAACCAGCCTTCATGTGTGCGGATATAGGTAATATCCGTTACCCAGCTCTCGTTCGGTGCTTGCGGATTGAACTGCCGCCGCAGGATATTTGGTGTCACTTTGTGCAGCTCCCCAGTCCTATGGTGTGGCTTACGATAACCCACCTGCGCGCGTATTCCTGCGTGGCGCATCAGGCGATGGACTCGATTGGGCCCGCATCGCTCGCCATATTCGCGCAGATCCGTATGGATCACGGCTCCGGATTCCAGCCAGAATTGCTTTATCAGCCCGGACAGGCGCTCGTCCTCGATTGCTCGAGCTGAACGAGGCTGTTTCTGCCAGGCATAAAAGCCACTGGGGTGAACGTCCAACAGGGAACACAGTGAGCGAATTGCCCACCGCTCGCTGTGCTCCTGAATGAAGGCGTACCTCAATCGGACTGACTGGCGAAGTACGCCGCGGCTTTTTTTAGGATGTCTTGCTCTTCGGTAACGCGCTTGAGCTCTTTCTGGAGTCGGCGAATCTCGACTTGATCATCTGCATTGGCCTGATGCTGCTCGGAATCCGGGCCAAACTTCCTGATCCAGGCGTACAGACTGTGAGTGGTGATGTAATCCCCGCATTTTTAATCACCCGAATGAGTAGAGGGTTAACCTGCTTTGATCAGATCCAGAGCCCGTATCACCCGTGCTGACGTTAGCGACAAGTCAACCTCGATACCCAATCCTTCGCTGTTGTAGTCATCGATCGCGTTGAACGTTCGCAACGATTTGCCACTGACAAGCTGGTCGCTCATGAAGTCCATTGACCAGACTTGGTTCATTGGTGTCGGCGACTGAGCAGAACCTGACGGCTTCGGATCCGCTATTGCATGGCAAAGAAAAATGGGGCTGGGGGATGCCGGTTACCGCGGCATCCAGAAACGAGACAAACATAAGAACCGAAAGGTACAATGGTTTATAGCTAAGCGCCCCTTCCGGGTGATCAAAAGGATGTTCGGCTACAACCAGGTTCGCTATCGGAGCTTGGCCAAGAATACCAATCGGCTGTATGTCTTGGTGGGGTTGCACAACCTGTTGTTGAGGGTAAAACGTGTGCTGCTGCCCTAGGGGCAATGCGCCTGATTGCCATGGCTGATGCTTACCCTTACCAAACGCTGTGAAAGTAAAAAAACGAGTTATTCAAACCCTCCTTAACCTCCGCGCCGCTGGCGAATCTGATCAACCGGCTGTTCGCCGAGGCGCCCGCCACCAGCAGCCTGGCGCTGCAATCCTTCACCGATGAAGAGCGCGCCACCCTCAACAGCAGCAAGACGTAATACCGCGAACCATATGGCCGGCTGAAGGATTTCTGGTTGCCGGTGTCGCCGGATACCGGGCGCCTACTCTACATGCTCGCCCGCTCTTTGCATGCCCGCCATATCGTCGAGTTCGGCATGTCATTCGAGCTGTCCACCTGCAGCTGGGCGCCGCCTTGCACGGCGCCGGGCCGGGTTTTATTCCGCGTTGCTCTCCGACGGTACTTCCACCAGTACCGCTAGGCCCAGTTCGTTGGGATCACCGTGGTTCGGCTCGAAGCGCAGGGTGAACAGGCCCAAGCTGGCGTCCTGATTGAAGAAGCCCTTTAACACATTGCTGCCATCATCGTCCTCCAGCGTTAGGGTGGTAGCGCCGTTGGCGGCGACGTCCACGGCAATGATCCCTTCCACCTGATCCACTTCGGTTTCCAGGTTGGCGGCTAGGTTGTTCTTCGTGACTTCATTGACACTGCCGGACAGGGTGGCCTGGGTGGCGTTGTCCAGGGTCAGGAAAGTGTTGAACTGGCTGGCGAACAGCCCCATGCTGCCGCCGACAGGATTGCCCTCCAGACGCACGGACAGCAGCATCAGGCGGTAGCGCTTACCTGAGATAGCGGGGGTGCTTTCCGGAAGCTTCACCATTAGGGTGGTGTCGAACCAGGCGAAGGAGGTGTCGGTGGCGCTTTCCGCATTCATCAGGCTGATGAAGTCGTAGCTGTCGTTGATAAAGCCGTTCTCCGGCTCCCCATCAATGGTGAGCACGTCGCCGTTCGCGTCGATGTCCACCGTAAGGTCGGTGGCGGTTTCGGTGGCCCCGGATTCGTATTCGTTGGTGCCCGAACCGACCAGAGCTACCCTGTGGAAATCGCCGGCGACGATGTCCAGGAAACCGTCTCCGCCGAAGCTCACGACGTTGTTTTCAACTTCCACAGCCAGGTAACCCTGCACACTGAGTTCGCTCCCCAGGTAGACTCTGCCGAAGTCGCCGCTCAGGTCGCCATCGGTGAAGTCCGTGGGCGTGCGGGCGAACACTTCCAAGGCTCGAAAGGCTTCATCGCCGCGCCGGTCCTCTGGATTGAGCGCACCGCTCGGTGTCACGCCATAACGTACAGCGGCGTCCTTGGAGAGCAGGAAGAACAAACCACGATCCGCCACCCGTTGCAGGTTGTAGACCGCTGGCGGATAACGGAAGGCATTCTCCTCGTTCACCTCTTCCTCGAGTTCACTCTCGATGGAGAGAATACCGGAATCAGTGAGCGTGGCCGAGAAATCCTGCTCCAGTTCCTTGGTGCTAGTTTCGTAGTGAAGGTCGGCGGAGTACAGCGTGGTACCGTCCATCATCGCCTCGGCGCTTTCTTCTCCGCCGAGGTTGACATTAACGGTCCCGTCGCCGCCGTCGCTGAAGGTGAATCCGCTGGAGTAGAGGGTGGTGGCGAAGGTACCGCCGCTTTCATTGTCGCTGTCATGCAGTTCCAGAGAGAAGGCGTTGGCGCGATACTCACCGGCCACGGCCGCCGCGTTGCCGGTACCATCGTTGATCGCCGCCACCTGATTTTCCACCAGATCGCCCACTGCCGCCTCTAACTGCTCAAGCATATCGGTGAGGTCGGCGCCGGCGGTAAGGTCGAAGTCGTCCACCAGGCCCTTGAGCTTGACCACGTCGTTGACCTTTAGCTCCCCCAGCTCAGTGCCCTGAGCGATGAATTCGCGCAGCAGGAATTCCGAGGCCGGGTCGATGTTTACCGCCTGCTCCACCACCTGGGCGCGCATTTCAGCGTTGGGCCCGCTGATGCGCACCACCAGGTTGCCGGCCAAGTTCACGCCCTGGGGCAGGGGCAGGCTGTAGTGGCCGGTGGTAGACGTGGTGGTGGTGGCGAGCACCTCGCCCACCGGGTTGCCGTCGTTGTCCACGCGGATCAGTTCCACGGCAGCGCCGTTGACCGGCTGCAGGCCGGTGATCGCCGCCGCCGCCGGCTCGATCAGGAAATTCAATACCACCCGCAGCGGCTCCGGGTCACGCAGCGAGGCCACCATGCCTGAGGGGGCGGAGGCGGTACCGGTGACGGTCATCCCTTGACCCTCGTTGGAGGAACCGGAGGACGATGAGGAGGAGTCGCCGCCGCAGGCAGTCAGCATCGCCAGCACGGCCATTAAAGCCAATGAATGAATCAATTTTGTCGTCATTTGAGCATCTCCATTGCAACATGATTAAAAAAATTCTAGCGAAATCCGCTGCGGCTCGACAACCCCCATATGGGGTATACGCCAGCTGAACAGAGACGGTGTCCATGTCGCCCGTTAGCCTGATCCGTGATGAAAGATCACCTTAAAATCCCGTCCTGGGCTATCTCAGGTAGGCTGCATCGGCAAGCATCGAGCCTGACTTAAACCAAACAGCTTCCGCGAAACTGAACTGCCCCCAAAAAAAGTTGGATAGTTGGAAATTTGTTCATCATAGGATGTTCTTGAGCCGGCACTCCACCGGAAACTGATCAAAATCCGTTCAATTCATGGTGGCTGTCGGCGCTCAGTTCAACAACTCCTATGGTAAATAGGATAATTGTTAGAACTACGCACGCTCGGTTGCCGCTGGCTGAGTAACTAAGATCCAAACTATTCACAGTGGTCGTTCTCCTGCATTTTCTACACAACTCTGCACCTGCGATCTGAATTCAAACGGAGAAAGATGGATCAGTATCGACCGTTGATGAACTACCGCACACAGCGGTAGTTCGAGGTAAGCAAGGATACTGGCGCGGAGCGCCACTCCCGCTCATTCCGTTAGGCGACAAACTGGATGCTCCAAGGCATGTTACGGCAACGCAGAAAGGAACGCGGACACTGCTTCCAACACTCCCTGCTCCTGCTCGCGATGCGGCACATGCCCGCATTGCTCAAGCATCACGACCTCCGCCGGTCCTGCTGACATGCGTTCCAACCGAGCAGGATGTGCCATGGAGCCGAACTCATCGTTATCGCCATGCAAGCAAAGCAGTGGGCAGGTAACACGCTCCAGCTCCGCATCCAGATTCCACTCGGCGAAGGCCGGTGACAACCAGGTATCAATCCAGGCATGCAGAACCCAGTCAGCTTTTTCGCCATGGTACTTCTGCAACCGCGCCCGCTGAGTGGCATCCTCAAATGCCACTTGTGCATCGCGGATCCCCGCTAGGGTTTGCGCCTCCACCATGGCCTGGGCTGACTCGGTAATGACAGCCACACACCGCTGCCCCAGCGAAGCTGCCGCCGCCACGGCCATACCGCCGCCAACGCTGTGACCGAGTAACACCACCTGTGGCAATGCCAGTGCTGACATAAGGGAGTCAATCACCACGGCTTCGTCTTCCACAAAACTGAGGGGTAGAGACCCCTCACGCTTTGGCGATGCGCCAAAACCTACTCTGTCATAGGCTATCACCGTGCGGCCACAGGCCTGCGCCAGCGCCGCAGGGAACTCCCGCCATAAAGCAACACAGCCTAAAGAGTCGTGTAGCAATACGACAGGCGCCCTGTCACCCTCCACTGGCCATATCTTTACATTCAATGGCCCTACGGAGGTGGCAATCTGGTTATCAATCATTATTTTTCCCTAACTAAATAGCCTCTTGAGGCCATAACGCTGAAATGACTGGCGCAGTATTCACGAAATACCTGAAGTTTCAACCATCACCAAATAGGCAAATCCTTAGTCTATTTAGGCTCTCTTTATTTGCTTAGTCACGCTGCTCGCCACAGAAGGTGAATCCAAGCAAACGTGGATTCCATCTTGCTGCGCAAAACCTGTGCATAGAAGGGTTGTCGATGAGAATCAGATTGACGCACCAAGGCGGCTTGCTAGAGTATGCATCTTGATTCTTTTCGCACTCCCGACTGGCATAACATGAATTTCAGCAAGTCCAGACATTCCTTCACCGCTTTGTTGCTCGGCTTGCTGATGCTGTGCAGCGCCGTAGCGGGTGCAACCGAGTCAATCCCGCACTCGGTGAATGTGGAGGCGTCTTGCCAAGTTCATGTCTCTGAGGGCAAATCCGATGGCGCACCCGAAGAACGCCACAGTAGTGAATGTGAGCAACACCAGTGCTGCCTTCCGCACAGTTCATGCGCTACCCTCGCCCATCAGCCCATAACGCTCAGGCCTGTGCCCGCCAATGAATGGCACAAGCCCTCCCCTGCTCACGCGCGCTCTCTTGTCACGCAGCCTCCTGTGCCACCTCCCAATCGCAACGGATTGATCTGATTTTCGCCGGCGATCTTCGCCGCAATCCGTTATCGGGAGATTTTCATGAAATGCCGAACCTCCGGCTGGCGCCTTGTTGCGTCGTCCTTGCTGTGCCTGTTCGCGCCAGGCCATCTCATCGCGGGTAATACATCGGTGCCGATGGGCACCGAGATTACCCTGCAAGACGTGCTCAGCCGCACCGTAGAGCAGAACCCAGCGCTTGGCGTTTACCCCTATCGGCTCAGGGCAGCGGATGCGGCGGTGCTCCAGTCCAGCCTTGGGCCGCAGCCAGAACTGTCCGTTGAGGTGGAAAATATTGCCGGAGACGCACCATTGAATGGCGTTGAAGGTGCACAAATCACTGTTGCCTTGAGCCAGCTGATCGAGCTTGGCAACAAGCGAGATTCACGTAATGAGGTGGCGACTCGCGCTCTCAATACGGAACAACAGGGCTACGCTATCGCACGGCTCGATGTGCTGGGTGAAGCCGTGACTCGTTACATTGCATTGGCGCGTTTTGAAGAAGAATTGGCACTGGCTGAACGCACATTGGCTTTAGCGGAAAAAGCAAAACAGGCGGCACGCCGTCGTGTTAATGCCGGTGCGGCCTCGAAGGCGGATTTAACCCGAATGACCCTCGCCAGCCGGCATGCGGATATTGCCCGCCGGCGCGCTGATATGGAGCGTGGCCGAGCCAGCCAGCAACTGGCTGCGCTTTGGGGCCAGCAAGGCGCAGATCAACTGCACCCCGCAACCTCGTTGCGGCCGCTTCCCAAGCTTCCACCGCGCGAGCAAATTCTGGACCAGCTGGAGCAGGCTCCGCAATTGCTGCAGCTGGCGAGCGAAACGCGCCTGCATGCGGCCCAGAGCCGCCTGGCCAATGCCCGTGGCAGCCGCGATGTCACCGTCTCTGTTGGCGCGCGCCATGATCGAGTGGACAACAACAATACCCTGGTGCTGGGGTTCTCTGTTCCGCTTAATCTGAAGAATCCTAACCGCGGCAATATAGCCCGAGCCGAATCACAACTGGCTGCCAGTGAAGCACAGCTACAGGCCCGTCGGATTGAACTGGTGGCAACGCTGGACACCCTCTACCGCTCACTGAATCTGTTACGTGAAGAGCTCGCGCTCATTGATGAGCGCGCGTTGCCCTTGGCCAGACAACTGTATGCAGACATCGAAAAGGGCTATCGCTCCGGTCGCTACAGCCTGCTTGAGCTGATCGATGCCCAGCAAGAGCAACTTAATCTGGAATACCGGGCCATTAACCTCGCCGCGCAGTTTCACCTGCAACGAAACGAACTGGAACGCCTCACTGGCCTGCCTTTTTCCCAGGCTGACGAGCAGGAGATTTCCCAATGAAAATGCTAGTAACGCTTTCCACGCTTTATCTCCTGACACTTTCCTCTCTGGTAACCGCCAGTGGTGGCCATGGGCACGGTGAAGACGATCATGACGCACACAAACAAGAAACCACAGGCCCAACGGCGGGCATTTACTGAAAGAGCGGGACATTACTTTAGAAGTTCTCAAAACCGAAAGTGGCGGCCTGGCCTCGTTGCAGGCCTGGGTCACCCGTGACAATAAGCCAGTGGATGACTTAATCCTTTCTGCCACCCTCACCCGCCTGGACGGAGTACAGAAAACAGTTACCTTCCAGCAAGACGACCATCACTGGAAGGGAAAGCAAAAGATACAACCGCCCCATTCCTTTGATGTCAGCTTTGATCTGAAACTGGGTGGCGAGCACCATCAATGGCAATGGCCCTCCTACGAGGGCCGCGTGGCCATTTCGGCGGAAGCCGCAGAAAAAGCAGGTATCACCACCAAGAAAGCCAGTGGCGGCGTTATTGCCACGCAAACCCATGCATACGGGCGCTTGGTGATCGCCCCTGAGCATCAGGCTGATTTGCGTGCCCGTTTTCCCGGGCTAATCACGTCGATAACCGCTTCTGTTGGTGATGCCGTGAGCAAGGGTGAGACACTCGCCGTGATCGAATCCAATGACAGCCTGCGAGGCTACCGCCTGCGGGCCCCGTTCAGCGGTGTTATTCATCAGCGTCATGCTAATGCTGGTGAAGTCGCAGGCCAACAGCCCCTACTGACACTTATCAACAGTGAATCGCTATGGGCGGAACTGACGCTGTTTCCTCAGCAGCGGGCTGCGGTAAAAAAAGGACAAGCCGTCACCCTGCACCTTGGCGAACGTCAGTGGCAAAGCCAGATCAAAAGCCTGGTGCCGGCACCCGATACCGGATCCGTGCCGGCCATGATTGCCCGAGTGTCGCTGGACAATAGCGATGGCCGTTTAGCCCCGGGGGACTTCGTTGAGGCTGTCATCACCACCGGCAACCACTCAGTTCCTCTGCGAGTGGATAACCGTGCCCTGCAGGAAATGGAGGGTAAAACTGTTGTGTTCCTCAATGACGCAGAGGCGTATGAAAGCCGTGCACTCACTTTAGGCCAGCGGGATAACCGCTACAGCGAAGTGCTCGATGGCCTTAACCCCGGGGATCAGTACGTGGTGGAAAACAGTTACCTGATTAAAGCTGACATTCTTAAAGCCGGCGCGGCTCACCACCACTAAGGAGAATCCGAATGATAGATGCCATCGTTCGCTTCTCCATCGAGAGGCGCATTCTGGTGCTCACACTGATCCTCGGATTAGTGGGCTTGGGCGCCTGGAGTTATCAGCGACTGCCCATTGATGCGGTCCCAGACATCACCAATGTACAGGTGCAGATCAATACCGAAGCACCGGGATATTCCCCCCTTGAGGCCGAGCAACGGGTCACCTTTCCGGTGGAAACCGCGCTGTACGGTTTGCCGAAACTGGATTACACCCGCTCCATTTCCCGTTATGGCTTGTCGCAGGTCACGGTGGTGTTCAAGGAAGGCACGGATATCTACTTCGCCCGCAACCTTGTCAATGAAAGGCTAAGCGCGATCAAGGAGGCGCTTCCTGTGCAGCTGGAACCGAGAATGGGGCCAATGGCTACCGGGCTCGGCGAAATATACCTGTACACCGTGGAAGCCGAAGCCGGCGCTCGCCAGGCCGATGGCAGTGAGTACGATGCGGTTGCGCTGCGGGAAATCCAGGACTGGATTATCAAGCCGCAACTGGCCCAGGTGCCTGGGGTGGCGGAAGTAAACGGCATTGGCGGTTACGACAAGCAATACCATGTGCTGCCCTCCCCCAAGCTCCTGTTGCAATTCGGCATTACTCTCGACCAGCTCTCAACCGCCTTAAAACGCAATAACAGTAATCGCGGAGCGAGTTACATTGAACGCAATGGCCAGCAATTACTGGTGAGGACGCCGGGGCAGCTGAAAACCCTCCACGAGATAGAAAATGTGGTCGTCACTGTTCATGACGGCACCCCAGTAAAAGTGAAGGACGTGGCCTCCGTGGCCATCGGGAAAGAACTGCGCACTGGGGCATCGACCCGTGATGGCCGTGAAACCGTACTGGGCACCGTGATGATGCTGATGGGGGAAAACTCCAATCAGGTGGACCGAGACGTGGCCAAACGGCTGGAGGCGGTTAAACCCTCCCTGCCCGACGGCATCAAGCTAGAAGCGGTTTATGACCGCACCACCCTGGTGGAAAAAACCATTGCCACCGTTCGCACTAACTTGATTGAAGGGGCTTTGCTGGTTATTGCCGTGCTGTTTTTGCTGTTGGGCAATTTACGAGCCGCCCTGATTACCGCGGCGGTAATCCCCCTCTCCATGCTCGCGACGATCAGTGGCATGGTGAAAACCGGGGTGTCTGCCAACTTGATGAGTCTAGGCGCGTTGGATTTTGGTTTAATTGTAGATGGCGCGGTGATCATCGTCGAAAACTGTATTCGCCGGCTGGCCGAAGCTCAGGGTAAAAACAACGGTGTATTGCCATTAAGGGAACGGATTCAATTGGTCTATGAGGCCACCACTGAGGTTATTCGTCCCAGTCTATTCGGCGTGGCCATCATTACCATGGTGTATATCCCTATCTTCAGCCTCACTGGCGTGGAAGGGAAAATGTTTCACCCCATGGCAGCCACGGTGATGATGGCGCTGCTTGCCGCCATGTTGTTTTCGCTTACCGTCGTACCCGCTGCGGTGGCGGTTTTCATGGGCGGCAAGATCAGCGAGAAAGAAAGCCCGATTATACGTTCCGCCAAGTCCGTGTATCGGCCACTGCTGGAAAAAGCCCTGGTGTTGCGCAAGCTATTAGTCGCTTTTGCGCTGTTGCTGGTGCTGTTCTGTGGCTGGTTGATGACCACCCTTGGCTCAGAATTCATTCCGCAACTGGACGAAGGCGACATTGCCATGCACGCCCTTCGCATACCCGGCACCGGTATCGAGCAATCTGTAGATATGCAGATCATGCTCGATGAGCGCTTAAAGCATATTGAAGAAATCGACAAACTGGTTTCACGGATCGGCACACCGGAAGTGGCCAACGACCCGATGCCGCCCAATGTGTCGGATAACTTCCTGATCCTGAAACCCAAAGACCAATGGCCGGATCCAGGAAAAAGCAAAGAGGCGTTGATTCAGGAACTGTCCAGCGCAGTCCTGGACGTACCCGGCAATAACTTCGAGTTTACCCAACCCATTGAAATGCGCTTTAATGAGCTTATTTCCGGTGTGCGAGCCGATCTTGGCATCAAGGTTTTTGGTGATGATCTGGATACCTTGCGCGAAACCGCCAATGCCATCATGCAGCAGGTACAGTCGATACCTGGTGCCGCCGATGTACGGGTTGAACAGGTGACCGGTCAACCCATGCTCACCGTTGTTCCCGATCGAGAAGCCCTTGGCCGCTATGGTATTACCGTGGATGAGGTGCAACATCTGGTCGCCGCCGGTATTGGTGGCGAACAGATAGGACTGATTTACGAAGGAGATCGGCGCTTCAAACTGATGGTGCGGCTGCCAGAATCACTGCGCTAGGACGTGAACCGTCTACAGCGGCTCCCTGTGTCGCTGCCAGATGGCGGCTACATTCCGCTAAACGAAGTCGCATGGCTGGAAATAAAACCGGCTCCGGCACAAATCAGTCGGGAAAACGGTAAACGCCGAGTGGTGGTCACCGCCAATGTTCGCGACCAGGATCTGGGCAGTTTTGTGCAAGCGGTCCAGCAACGCATTAGTGAGCGGGTAGATCTTCCCAGCGGCTACTGGCTGGACTTTGGCGGCACCTTTGAGCAACTGGAATCTGCCAGCCAACGCCTGTCGCTGGTGGTGCCGGTGACGCTAGCGATCATTATCGGCTTGTTGATTATGGCGGTTGGCTCGGTTCGCGATTCACTGATTATTTTCACAGGGGTGCCGTTGACCCTGACCGGGGGCGTCCTTGCGCTATGGCTGCGAGGGATGCCGCTATCGATCTCAGCCGGAGTGGGCTTTATTGCCCTGTCGGGTGTGGCCGTACTTAATGGCTTGGTGATGGTGGCTTTTATTCGTGATCTCTGGCAGCAAGGCAATGACCTGCGCCATGCGGTGATCGAAGGTGCGCTGATCCGGTTGCGCCCGGTGTTGATGACCGCCCTGGTGGCCGGCCTCGGCTTTGTGCCCATGGCGCTCAATACCGGCACCGGCGCAGAAGTGCAGCGGCCACTGGCAACGGTGGTTATCGGAGGGATTATTTCTTCAACGCTGCTGACCCTGCTGCTGCTCCCGGTGCTCTATCAGTGGCTGCATAGCAAACAGATAAAGATTGAGCAGTGACAGTAACGCGGTGGGGCTCAACTCAAGCGCATTGAGCCCCAGTTTACCGATGAGAGGCTGAGCGAAATCCACTCCACATCAACATAACCATCCAACCCCTTCTATTCCTACAACCGGATAGAACATTGGAATGTGACATGCCTTCGCCGTAGCGCCAAAGGCTTCTCCAGGCGAGGGCAAAGGGTTATTTGCTCAGCTGCCGCATGGCTCTCTCAAGCCCTTCTATGGTGAGGGGGAACATGTTGTGCTCACAGAGTTGCTTGATCCACTGAGTAGAGGTGGTCATCTGCCAAGCACGCTCGGGCTCCGGGTTTAGCCACACCACTTTTTCGTAGGTCTCCATTACTCGTTGAAACCAGACTGCGCCGGCCTCTTCGTTCCAGTGCTCCACGCTGCCGCCTACAGAATTCACTTCATAGGGACTCATGGCCGCGTCACCTACGAAAATCACTTTGTAGTCGCTGCCGTACTTATGCAGCACATCCCAAGTGGAGATTTTCTCATCCCAACGACGGCGATTGTCTTTCCATGCGTACTCATAGAGGAAGTTATGGAAATAGAAATATTCCATGTGCTTAAACTCTGCCCGAGCAGCAGAAAATAGCTCTTCACACAGCTTCACGTAAGGGTCCATGGAGCCGCCTACATCAAAGAAAATCAGCACTTTAACGCGATTTTCTTTCTCCGGTCGCATTTTGATATCAAGCAATCCCGCATTACGGGCAGTGGACGAAATGGTATCGTCCATGTCTAGCTCTTCATCGCGGCCGGTGCGGGCAAATTTTCGCAGCCGGCGCATGGCCAGCTTGATGTTACGGGTGCCCAGCTCCACCGAGTCGTCCAAGTTACGGAATTCCCGTTTCTCCCAGACTTTCACGGCTTTCTTGTTCCGCGAAGGGCCAGTCATGCGGACCCCTTCCGGGTTTTCGCCGTAACCACCAAACGGGCTGGTGCCTCCGGTCCCAACCCATTTGTTACCGCCTTGGTGACGTTTCTCTTGTTCTTCCAGCCGCTTGCGCAGCTCGTCCATGATTTTTTCTAAACTCCCAAGCCCTTTGAGTTTTTCGAATTCCTCCGGGCTCAGGTTTTTTTCCAGCTCCTTGCGCAGCCACTCGTCCGGGATCACCTTGCTGAGCCAGTCCGGCTCCAGGTTTTCTAAACCTTCAAAGTAATTGGCAAACGCTTGGTCGAAGCGGTCATAATATTTTTCGTCTTTCACCATGACCGCCCGGCTCAATAGGTAAAAATCCTCAATGGAGCCAAACGCAACATGCGCATGCAACGCATCAAATAAATCCAACAGTTCGCGCAGGGTGACGGGCACCCGGTAGCGACGCAGATTTTCGAAAAAACCAATAAGCATAGTCTGCCCGTGGATCGGTTAGCTTTCGCGGCGATTCATGAACGCCAGACGCTCTAAGAGCTGCACATCCGCTTCGTTCTTCAGCAATGCACCGTACAGAGGCGGCACCGCGCTTCGGGTATCACGGCTATGTAGAATGTCATCCGGAATATCATCAGCCATCAACAGCTTCAGCCAGTCAATCAGCTCGCTGGTGGATGGCTTCTTCTTCAAGCCCGGCACTTTGCGAAGATCAAAGAAGATTTCTAGCGCTTCGCTAACCAAGTTCTTTTTGATCTCAGGGAAATGCACATCCACGATGGCCTGCATGGTGGCCGCATCAGGGAAATTGATGTAATGGAAAAAGCAACGGCGTAGAAAAGCGTCTGGCAGCTCTTTCTCATTGTTGGAGGTAATAATCACAATTGGCCGCTGTTTAGCCTTGATCAGTTCGCCGGTTTCATAGACAAAAAACTCCATGCGATCCAGCTCCTGGAGCAGATCGTTGGGGAACTCGATATCCGCCTTGTCGACCTCGTCGATCAACAGCACCACTTGGCCTTCGTGGGTAAAGGCTTCCCAGAGCTTGCCCTTCTTCAGGTAATTTGCCACATCCTCGACACCTTCGGCACCGAGCTGGGAATCACGTAGACGTGATACCGCATCGTATTCATACAGGCCTTGCTGTGCTTTGGTGGTGGACTTTACGTTCCACGACAGCAGTGGCAACCCCAGAGATTCTGCAACCTGTTCGGCCAGCAGTGTTTTGCCAGTACCAGGTTCACCCTTAATGAGCAGTGGGCGCTTGAGGGCAATGGCTGCGTTCACGGCCATTTTCAGGTCATCGGTGGCCACATATTGGTCAGTACCCTGAAACTGCATGAAATTCTCCAACTGAACAGTTAATCGAACGGGTGATCAGGCGGCACACTCTAGCAATCCGATTGCTCCGAGCAAAGGGCCATAATAGCCAAGCAGACAGTGATTTGCGTCATGCCACGATTCTTCATGCCAGGATAATAGCGAGCCCAGTAAAACGTTTGTTCAGCCGCTTTATCCCGTATGCCATAATCCGCGCCATGAACTTGCTGCTGCTGCACCCCGACCAATACTTACACGGCAATCGCTGGCGTCTCAATACGCGACAACGTAACCATGTATGCACCGTGCTTAAGCTGGCCGAAGGGCAGCAGTGCCGCGCTGGTGTGCTGGCCGGCAGCACAGGAATAGCCACTATACACGTTATTAAAAACAATGAGATAGAGGTTGAGTTTAAACCAGAATCTAATTCGATTCAGGCGCTACCTCTTTCCTTGCTGATGGCACTACCGCGGCCCAAGATGCTCAAACGCATCCTTATCGACGCGACCAGCCTGGGCATCAAGCGCATCGTGCTGATCAACAGCTGGAAGGTAGACAAAAGTTACTGGCAGACCCCCAATCTGAAAGCCGACTTGCTTCGCGAGAAAATGATTCTGGGGTTAGAGCAGGCGCGCGACACCCACTTACCTGAATTAACACTGGCCCCCCGTTTTAAGCCTTTTGTGGAAGATTCACTGAACGATTGGGCAGGGACAGGCCAGCGTATTCTCGCTCATCCAGGCGATCACCCCGCCCTCCCCTGCAATCTTGCTGAGCCAGTGACGTTGGCGATAGGCCCAGAAGGGGGCTGGACCGACTACGAGGTAGAGATGCTGCAGCAGCAGGGATTCGCTTGCCGCAGCTTTGGGGCGCGAATTCTCAGAGTAGAGACAGCGTTGCCGGCCCTGGTCGGCCGGCTGATGAGGCTGCCCTAGCAACTTACTCGCAAACGAACCTCGGTGTTTATCGGCAACAATTCGGGTTAGGCTGCAGGCAGTCTCCTACCAAACCAAACCAAATCAAACAGTGCGAAAACCCCTAGCGACGATATGGCCCACGGCGAGCCTTGCGAGGCGGCTTGTTACCACCACGCTGGTGTCGTAGCCGCGCACGGCCATAAAGGCCGGTATATTTCTTGCCCTTGAGGTCCACCTTCTCGATCAGGGCTTTCATTTGTTCTGGTTCCAGCTCCATCCAGCGGCCCTGGCGCAATTGCGGCGGCAATGTCAGATCGCCAAAACGAATTCGCATCAAGCGAGCCACTTCCAAGTCTTGAGACTGGAAAAGCCGACGGACTTCCCGGTATTTACCCCCAGTAAGAGTGGCTTTGTACCAGTGGTTAGCACCTTCCTCAGCGCCACCAGCGTCCTCGATACTATCAAATTTAGAAACGCCATCCTCCAGTAAAACGCCATCAAGCATGGCTTGACGTTTTTCCGGAGTCATAACACCGCGGACCCGCACTGCGTATTCGCGTACGAAACCGTTGGAGGGGTGCATCAGACGGTGGGCAAGTTCGCCATCGGTAGTGAACAGCATCATACCGGTAGTATTGATGTCCAGCCGCCCCACCTGCACCCAGCGCATACCTTGAAGTCGCGGTAGGTTATCGAACACCGTTGGGCGCCCTTCAGGATCATTGCGCGAACATACCTCTCCCGGTGGCTTGTGATACATGATTACGCGCTGAACGGTGTCTTCTTCGGTCTTCACTTTAATAATCCTGCCATCTACACGTAGGGTATCTTCACTGCCAACCCGGTCACCCAAGGTCGCAACAGTCCCATTGACCGAGACGCGACCGTCACTTATCCAGGTTTCTAGCTCCCGGCGAGAACCCAGCCCGGCGCGAGCCAGGACTTTCTGTAATTTTTCACTCATGCGGCGTTCGGCTTCCCTCTGCGCTGTCGTTCGATGTTTGCTGCTGATCTGAAGCGCCCTCGCCCTCTAGCGAGACATCATCATTATTGTGTGCAGCGTTGGCCGATTCTTTGGGATCAGTATTCACGGCAGCACGGTTATCATTATCGGCAGAAGCTGGGTCATTCTGCTCGCCTTGCTTACGACGGAACTCTTGCTCGAAACTAGCGAGTACCGAGTCAACTTTGTCCATGCTCATCTGTGTGGAATCATCGATTTCCGGTTCAGGCTCGAAGCCGGGAATATTCCTCTGATCACCAGGGATCGGTGCTTCGCACTCGAGGAAATCATCGTCATCAATGTCGCCTTCCGAGGCTTCGTCAGCATCGCCTTCGCCCGCCTTGCTGGGGGGCACATCAGTCAGGGGTAGCTCTTCATTAAGCTTATCCAAATCACGGATTTCCGCGAGGGACGGCAAATCCTCAAGGCTCTTGAGATCGAAATAGTCTAAAAATTGTTTGGTGGTGGCAAACATGGCCGGACGCCCGGGTACATCACGATGACCGACCACACGCACCCAATTTCGCTCCAGCAGACTCTTAACGATATGGGAGCTTACCGAAACGCCTCGAATTTCTTCAATTTCGCCACGGGTAATCGGCTGGCGATAGGCAATCAGGGCCAGAGTTTCTAGAATCGCCCGACTGTAGCGTGGAGGTTTTTCCTGCCACAGGCGGCTTACCCAAGAGCCCAGCTCAGAACGGGCCTGGAAACGGAAACCAGAGGCCACTTCCTTGAGGAAAATGCCCCGCCCTTCATATTCTTCGCCTAGCTGCTCAAGGTACTTAGACAATTCAGCTTTGCTTGGCCGATCGTCTTCATCGAACAATGCCAGCATACCATCACGGTCCAGCGGCCCTTCGGCCACAAGGATAGCAGCTTCAACAATTCTTTTTATTTGCTCAGCGTCCACGCTTACCCCTTGGTTCCATCATGCGTATCGTCATTCGCGTCATCAAGGGACCCTATATGACGTTCGTGGGCATCGGGTTCATCCTCAAGTTCAAGGCCGGCCAGCAAGTCGGATTCTTCCAATACGAGGGTTTTCGCCTTTACATGAATCGGCGCAAACGACTCCGTCTGAACAAGCTCTATCAACGCCCCTTTAACCAGTTCCAAGGTGGCAAGAAAAGTGACCACAACACCAAGCTTGCCCTCTTCCGGGTTAAAAAGCTCAATAAAGGGCACAAATTCCCGCCCTTTTAGCTTGTCCAGTACATTGGCCATGCGCTCGCGGGTGGATAGCTTCTCCCGGGAAATCTGGTGGCTCTCAAACATGTCAGCCCGGTGCATCACTTCCTTCAGCGCCAGCAGTAACTCGCGCATGTCCACATCCGGCTGCGCTTTTTCGCGAGTGTATTCCGGGCGTTTGGCCTCGGCAGGAAACACATCCCGCTCTAGGCGCGGTAATTGATCAATGTCTTCTGCGGCTTTCTTGAAACGCTCGTATTCCTGCAAGCGGCGAATCAGCTCTGCGCGCGGGTCTTCACCTTCCTCTTCTTCTTCGGCCTTAGGGCGCGGCAGCAGCATTCGCGATTTGATTTCGCTGAGCATGGCGGCCATGACCAGATACTCTGCGGCCAGCTCGAAGTTCATGGCCTTCATGAGCTCCACGTACTCCATGTACTGGGCGGTAATGGTGGCCACGGGAATATCAAGAATATCGAGATTCTGACGTTTGATAAGATAGAGCAATAAATCCAAGGGGCCTTCAAAGGCCTCAAGAAATACCTCCAGAGCATCGGGCGGAATGTAGAGGTCATCAGGCAGTTTGGTAATGGCCTTGCCGTATACTAGGCCAAAGGGCATTTCCGCCTGACTGGGGTGTAAAGGGCCAAGCAAACCCGCAGGCTGATCTGATACCTGATTGTCTTCTGCCGTTTGTTCGACCGCTTCCGTCATGCTTAGCTCCGCCTAGCGGTAATTCAGCCCCATGACTGATCGCACTTCTTCGAGGGTTGCTCGAGCGGCTTCGCGGGCTTCCTCGCAGCCTTCTGCCACGATGGTGCGCACCAAGTCTGGATTACGTAGATGCTCTTCCGCGCGCTTACGAATAGGCTCCAATTCTTCCTGAACCGCTTCAATAATTGGTTTTTTGCAATCTAGGCAGCCAATGCCTGCACTGGTGCAACCCTCACGCACCCACTGGCGTGTGGTGTCGTCTGAGTACACCATGTGGAACTGCCATACCGGACAATTATCTGGGTTGCCAGGGTCGGTACGCCGCACTCTCGCGGGGTCCGTTGGCATGCGTCGAATCTTGCTGTCTACATCAGCAGGCTCTTCTCGCATGCTGATGAAATTACCGTAGGATTTGGACATTTTTTGCCCATCCAGGCCGGGCATTTTAGATGCCTGCGTTAACAATGCCTGGGGTTCTGGCAGGATCACCTTGCCGCCACCTTCAAGGTCGCCAAACAAACGTTCTTTATCACCGAGAGTAATATTCTGTTGACTGTCCACCAGAGCTCGAGCGGTTTCCAACGCGGCTTCGTCGCCCTTCTCCTGATACTGGCGGCGATGATTCAAGTAAATCTTCGACTGTTTCTTGCCCATTTTCTTGATGGCGGCATCCACAGCTTCTTCGAAGCCCGGCTCCCGACCATAAAGATGGTTAAATCGTCGAGCCACCTCCCGGGTTAACTCCACGTGCGCCACCTGATCCGCGCCCACCGGCACTTGGCCAGCGCGGTACGCTAAGATGTCCGCAGATTGCAGTAAAGGATAGCCAAGAAAACCATACGTGCTGAGATCTTTCTCTCGTAACTTTTCTTGCTGGTCTTTATAAGTCGGTACCCGTTCTAGCCAGGACAACGGTGTCATCATCGACAGCAACAAATGCAGTTCGGCATGCTCAGGCACTTGGCTCTGAATAAACAGCGTGGCTGACCCCGGGTTAACACCGGCGGCGAGCCAGTCAATCACTAGGTCCCAGACATGCTGTTCGATCTGGTGCGGGTTTTCATACTCGGTGGTGAGTCCGTGCCAGTCTGCTACAAAGAAGAAACACTCAAACTCATGCTGCAGACGTGCCCAGTTTTTCAACACGCCATGGTAGTGCCCCAGATGCAAGCGGCCTGTAGCGCGCATGCCCGAAACAACTCGCTGGGAGGGAACCACGGAACTCAAAGCCAACTCCTTATACCCAATAGGTGGCATTCCATTGGGAATGCTGCGGGGAAAGCCCACGATTATACGGTGAACCTCGCCGTGAGGGACAGCGACTTGTCAATGACTGCTCAAACCATGAGCAAATCACAACTATTTTCGCTAATAGATGGCGTCGATTGGCCCCGCCCCTTCACGCACGACCTCTGGTCCCTCACCTTGGGACAAGGAAATCACCGTGGTCTCCACCGTGCCACAAAAACCACCATCGATAACCAGATCCACATGGTGGTCTAGGAAATCACGGACATCCTGGGGGTCGGTGAGCGGGAACTCATCGTTTGGCAGGTGGCATGTTGAAGTCATGATCGGCTCACCATGCTCAGCCAGCAAAGCTTGGCAAATAGCATGATCAGGGACACGGATGCCAATGGTGCGTTTCTTGGGATGCATCAGACGTCGAGGAACTTCCGTCGTTCCCTGCAAGATGAAAGTATAAGGTCCTGGGGTGTGCGCTTTGAGCAGACGATAATCAGGGTTATCTACCTTGGCATAGATTGCCAGGGCTGAAAGGTCATGGCACAACAAGGTAAATTCGTGCTTTTTGTCCAGCTGACGAAGCCGAATCAGGCGATCAAGAGCGTTTTTTTCGCCAATGCCACAACCTAGCGCATAGGTTGTATCGGTGGGGTAGGCAATTAGCCCGCCACCGCGGATAACCTCAACAGCTTGGCGAATCAGGCGTGGTTGAGGTGTTTCAGGATGGATATATAGCGTTTCAGTCATGGTGACAATTCTGAGGGCCACAGCAGAGAGGCGCAAGCCGCATTGGAGATAAATCTGCTGAGCTGAATCTTATCTCATCCATCCAAAGGGGCGGCGTACTCCAGTGAATACGGCTCAGTAACGGCCCTCCCAGACCGGAGTGGCACCCGCAGGGACCGGCGGCAGCCTGCCCAGAGCCAACCAGCGCTGCTCTGGCGAATGAAAATCAGAGCCTGCAGACACCTTTAGGTCGAAATGCTGCCAACACTCATCGAGCAATGCCTGCTGGTGGGGCGTCAATCCTGGCATGGCCACTTCCAAGCCATCACCGCCGCCAGCTTTGAACTGGCCGAGAAAGTGCCTTAACCGCTTGCGGGTCATATTGTAGGCATGGGGGTGGGCGAGCACTGCCGTTCCGCCTGCAGCATGAATCGCGTCAATACCCTCTTCCAGAGTGCACCAAGGCGTGGCCACAAAGGCCGACTGCCCCTGTTTGAGGAAGCGATTAAAAGCATGACGGTGGTTTCGAACCCGTCCGGTCTGCTCAAGTAATTTGGCAAACCAAGGGCGACCAGGGGCATCACTACTTGCCAATTCGCAGGCGCGCTCATAGCTGTTAGCCAATCCGGCAGCCTTATCCAGCCGGCGACCAATTTCACGGGCTCGATTGATGCGGGCTTCATTTTGGGCGCTGACCCGCGCCTGTAAAGCAGCACTAGCCACATCGACCCACAAACCTAGAATATGGAATTCCCGGTTGTCATGGCGAACGGACAATTCGATACCATTAATCAAGGTTAGCCCCCGCGCCTGCGCTGCCTGGTGGGCTTCTTCCAAGCCGCGAAGCGTATCGTGATCGGTCAGGGCCAGGTGCGTCACCCCATAGTCTGCAGCCCTCGCCACTAGGTCAGTGGGCGACAAGGTCCCATCGGAGGCTAGGCTGTGGCAGTGCAGATCAAAACACGCGGTCATAAGGACTGTTTATCAGGTTGTTTTGCGGATTGTGTGGCGGATACCGGAACCGCCGTGGAAAGATCGGGTCGATTACGCTACCACAGTAAGACGAAAAATAATGCAGGGCGGCAGGGTGAATTGCCTGCCTGATGCCGTTACCATCGTTGCCCTGTGAATGGCTGGTCGTGCCACCATATCATTCGCATTCTGCTACCGCACGGCACAGGATAAGGCGCTGTTAATGAAGCAACTACTTGATTACCTTCCGGTAATTGTCTTTTTCGGGCTCTACTTTCTCAGCGGCCGGGATATCATGCTCGCCACTTGGGGCATCCTGATTGCCACGACACTTCAGGTCACTTTAGGTTGGCTGATCTGGCGCAAAGTGCAAAAAATGCATTTGATCGTCTTCGTCATCACCTTGATCTTCGGCTCAATGACCCTGTTTTTTAATAATGATGTCTTTATCAAATGGCGTCCTTCCATCATCAGTTTCACACTGGGTGGCGTGCTGCTCTTGGGCCATTTCCTGCGTGAGCGCAATCTACTCCAGCGTTTATGTGAGTCGTTAATGGTGTCTGGCCTTGGCTTTGTGGTGGCGCTATCGCGCAAAGACTGGTCTTTTCTCAATATCGCGTTCGTACTTTACTTTGTTTTTATCGGTGCACTTAATCTGTACATCGCCTTCAACTTCAGCACCGACTTCTGGGTTAACTTCAAATTATTTGGCTTTACTGCCTTGCAAATAATCTTCTATATCAGCATGTTCGCCTATGTATTTAAGAAAATGCCTGAAGAAGATCGCAAACGAATAATGAAACAGGAAAAACCAGCTGGCCGGAACAATCAGCCGCCCTCCTCCGACAACGACAAAAAGGAAGACCATGCTGTACGCGATCATCAGTGAAGATAGCCCGAACTCCTTGCCGTTACGGCAACAGGCCCGCCCTGCTCACCTAGCAAGATTGGAATCCTTACGTGATCAAGGTCGACTGGAACTGGCTGGGCCTCACCCAGCCATCGATAGCAACGAGCCCGGAGAAGCAGGCTTTTGCGGATCACTGGTTGTTGCAGAATTTGAGTCGCTGGCCGATGCCCAAGCCTGGGCGGATGCAGATCCATATATCGATGCTGGCGTCTATGCCAACGTTGTTGTGAAGCCCTTCAAGCGCGTTCTGCCCTGAATCGACGGCACACAGCAGGCTGACAGATCCTGGCAATTTGCCTTTTTTTACAAAGACACCACGGTCAGCGCGGCGAAATGTGATTATGGTAGCGCCGCTACCCCAATGACTTCTTTAGACTGCGCGGCCTGACTTCAAGGAGTGACCGATGCTCGCTAGATTATTCTGTGTACTGGCTCTGCTGGGCGCATCCAGCTCTGCCCTCGCCTCTGCGGCTTGGGTAGATGACAGTATTTATGTGCCCATTCGAGCCGCTGCAAACCCCAGTGGCCGTATCCTCCACCGCGGCATCAAAAGTGGTACCCGTATTGAATTTCTCGGATTCGAAGGTGACTGGGCAAAAATTCGCTATGGCGACACCGAGGGATATATCGGTAAACAGTATCTGAGCCAGAGCCCCACTGCCGCGATTCGTCTCGAACGCGCCACCCAGGCCAGCGAGCAAGCCAAGGCCGAAGTGGCGAAATTGCGCACCCAGCTGGCCCAAATCAAGGGCGAGCGAGATGCCCTGTCTGAGCAATCCAGCGAGCTGAAGAATGCTCTGAGCTCACGCAGTAATGAGCTGGAACAGCTACAGGAAGTAGCCTCTGATCCAATTCGCCTAGATCAAGCCAACCGCCGCCTGAACGAAGAACTCAGCCTACTTCGCTCCGAGCTTGACCAAGTTAAGGGTGAGAACGTAATGCTGCGAAATAATAACACTTCGCAACAGTGGATCACCGGTGTGGGCATTCTGATTGCCGGTTTGATCGCCGGTGTACTAATGCGCTCACGTTCTGGCCGTCGCCAGCGAAGCGGCTGGGCAAATTAATCCAATGCGGCCCGGGCAATCCGGGCCGCATATCCCTTCTTCCACCAGCAAGACCGCTTATTTCGGATTTTCCCAAACCGGCAGTCCGGCCTGAATCTCTACTCTCAGAACAATACCCGCAATGCCTTCATAGCCTAGTGAACGCGGCCAAAATACATACGGCTCTATTTCATAGAAAAACCAAGGGCGCCAGATACTCGTTCGAAAACGTACGCTGGTTCGCCAAGTTTCAACGGCCGCAATGGGGTCAGTAAACCCGTCAAAGCCCACGGAATAACCAATTCCCGATTGCTTACCCAGGCGCGTATAAAGGCTCACGGCCTGATTGAAATACCAGTCACGATTCAGCGCGTTATTTTCTTCTGTCAGCTCATATTCACTACTGAAGCGAATGGTAGACAGTTGCGTCAGTGGCCGATCCAGCTCAAACAGAGAATTAATCCCAAAGCCTTCTGGGTCTTCCCAGTAACCTTTCTGGGTAAAATGGAAATACATGTTGTTGCCAGGCAAAGGGGTGCGCCAGCGATACCGGGCCCGCACGAAAGCGGTGATTTCAGAACGCAACCCTGCATCCAAATCTAGATTCATGCGATCGGGCATCTTGGTGACCCAGCGCAACGCCGCGCGGAAGCCACCGGAATCATTGCCTACATCTTCTGGTCGGCTGTCTAGATCATTGCTTAGGTCGTTACCGGCATCATCGTCATTCTGGAAGAGCAGACTTAACCGCTCTTGAGCATTGGGCAGTTCCACTCTGGCGCGAATTTTTATTTCGCGCCCATCATCATCGTTGTCCTGCCAACGGCTGGCACCAATGATTCTGAGCTGGGTGCCGGGCTGCTCCTCATCAATTTCATTCGACCCAATAAAGAAACCATCCACCCAGCGAGTCGGCCCACACACCGTGCGCGACATCCAGTCATGGGTTCTATCCACCCAACCGGTTTCACCGGAAAGATGGCCGCACGGGTTTGACTCCAACGGCCTCGGGGGCGACTCGGAAACGGGTTCGGTCAGACTTTCTTCGGGCAAGCCCCCAGCGCCCTGCACGGCAACAGTTTGCTCAGGATTGCCGTGCTCTGTTTTCTGGGCGTAGCTCGGCAACGAGGCTGCGGATACCCAAAGCAGAAGCAAAAAAGCCAATAAACGTCGTGCCATTATCCCCATGAGCGCAGCATAGCTGCGTGAAGTCATATGCGAAATCCTACAGTGACAAATGGGCATTTGAGCGAAACAGACACGAGACAAGGCGTTTACCATTGGGTAGCATGCCCATTCACGTTGACTGAACGAAACGCGCTATGACCATTTGGCACAAAATCCGGGGTATCCTTGCCCTTATCGGCATCCTGATCAACACCTTTTTACTCTGTCTACCATTGTATGCTTTCGCTTTATTGAGGTTAGTGCTTCGCTTCGAAAAGGCACAGATTCTCTTGTCCCGAATCCTCGTGGTCATTGCAGAAACCTGGATTGCCAACAATAACGCCATTATTGCATTGACCAGCCAGATAAAGTGGCGGATCAGCGGCATGGATGCGCCAAGCAAAGATCAGTGGTACCTGGTGACCTGTAACCATCAGTCCTGGGCGGACATTCTCGTGCTGCAACGCATATCCAATCGCCAGATACCCTTTCTAAAATTCTTTTTGAAACAGGAATTAATCAAGGTCCCCCTACTTGGTTTAGCCTGGTGGGCGCTAGACTTCCCTTTTATGAAACGCTACAGCAAAGCTGAGCTGGAAAAGAACCCATCACTAAAAGGCAAAGACCTTGAAACCACACGCAAGGCCTGCGAAAAATTTGCGTATTTCCCTACATCAGTGATGAATTTCTTTGAAGGCACCCGCTTTGATACAGAAAAGCAGGTAAAGCAAGGCTCACCATATCGCCACCTACTGAAACCCAAGGCCGGCGGTGCTGCCTTTACTCTCAATGCCATGTCCGGGCATTTGCGAAATCTGCTTGATGTGACCATTATCTACCCCCCGGGCACACCTCGCTCGTTGCTAGCCTTCCTTGGCGGCGCAATGGACGAGGTTGAAATCGTTGTGCAGCAACGCGTTATTCCCGCCTGGGCCTCAGAGGGCAACTATGAAGACGACGCGGCATTCCGCGCACGTTTTCAACAATGGATTGGCGAACTCTGGGCCGAAAAAGACGCATTATTGGAAAGCAAAACGCCGCACGCTTGAGAAATCTAGCGTCGGGCATCTGGCGCATTTTGAGACTTTATATGTTTGGCCGATTCCTAAAACCCCGCTGGCAACACGCCAAGCCCGAGATTCGACTCAAAGCCATTGAGCAGCTTGACCACAGCAACGATGCCGACCTGCTTCATCAACTGGCACGAGGCGATGCCAGTGCGTTAGTACGCGCTGCAGCCACCGCTAAGCTCACTGATTTTGCCGCGCTAGACGAAGTCCATCAGCGTGATGAAACACCATCCGTTCGTGAAGCGGCCTCCATGCGCATTATGTCGTTGCTAGCAGGCACCACGGATGACTCACCCAACAGCGACACTCGCCTTCGCCTGATTCGCCTTACCGATAATCAGGACGTGCTTGCCCATGTTGCGGCTCATAGCCCGGACATGCACAGCCGCATGGCGGCCCTTGAACGGCTCAGCGACGAAGCCGTACTCTACCAGTTGGCCCTGGATGCCCCCACGCAAGCCCTGCGTGTTGCTTGCGTGCAGAACATCAGCTCTCTCTCCCTGCTCAAACGCCTAGCTAAACACGGTCGCGACAAGCGGGTTACTCGTTTGGCTCGGGATCAAGCCCGTGAGCTCCAACAACAACAGCAAACTGAGAGGGAAACCGTTAAGGTCTATCACCTTGCAGACCGCCTGGAGCAGCATGCCCGACGGCGCGTGGATGCCCTTTACGGACCCCAGCTGGAGCAGCTAGAACAGCAATGGCGACAGCTTTCACCCCAAGCCTCAGCGGATATTGCCTCACGGATCCAACAAGCGCTGCATCAATGTCGTAACCAGCTGACCGAATCGCAAGAGCAGACACGCCAACAGGCTCTTGCTGAAACCGCTAAAGCAGAGCGTGAAGCTGCCGCCCATACGCTATTTCAATTATTGAGCCAAGCTACGCCGGAAACCTGGGATCATCACTTAGGCGAAATGCGCTCAGCATTGGCGACTCAGCGTCGCCGCTGGAATAGTGCGGACGAACACGCTCAGGCGCTCGATCAAGACCGCATGGCGTTCAACGATTTGGTGACCGCGTTCGAGCAACTGCTCACACTGGCCACCGACATCAATGCCGCAGACTCACAAGAAACATTGACGGAGCTAGCAACACGCTGGCCGAAAGAGTACCAGCCGCCATCCGCATTACTCGCACTGCGCACCCGTAAAAAAGACGATACTGCTGAAACAGCCGAGCCCGAGCGGGCCAAGCCTGCACAGCCACACAGAGGTCTATTAGTAGCTCTCAAACGAGAGCTTCGCCAGGGTAACCTGCGCCATGCGAACCGCCTTTGGCATAGGGCTCAGACGATTATCGACACCCACAATGACGATGCTCTTAGTGCCGAATTAAGCAAATTAGCCGCGCGCCGGGCGGAATTGCAAGACTGGCACCGCTTTGCCGCCGAACCGAAAAAAGTGGCGCTGTGTGAGCAAATGGAAGCCCTTGATGGCACCACCATGGATGCCCCCGAGCTTGCCACTGCCATTCAGGCTCTCCACGACGAGTGGCGCTCGCTGATGAGTTCGGACCAAGATGAGGACCAGTCTCTCTGGGCCCGATTCAAAGAAGCATCCGATAAGGCCTACCAGCCTTGTCGTGCACATTTTGCTGAGCTGGATGCTATCAAGGCCAGCAATCTGGAAAAGCGTCAGACACTTTGCCAACAACTGGATAACTTTATTACCGTGCAGAACTGGGAAAAAGCGGATTGGCACGGCGTCTGGCAAATTCGTCAGCAGGCTCCCAAAGACTGGAAGGCCCTGCACCCCATTCGCTTTACCGATGCACGGGATATTCAGAAACGCTTTTCCGCTCTGCTGGCCCAGCTCGACGAACAGTTAAATGGCTATATTGAGAAAGCGGAGAACGAACGTAAACAGTTGCTTGATCAGGCTCGTGCTCTAATGGAGCTTGATGATCCCCAACAGGCAACCCGCGAAGCACAAGCCATCCAGAAACGCTGGCGACAATCAGCCTGGCTACCTCCCGCACAGCACAGGGCTTTGCAAAAGCAGTTTCGTAAAACCATGGACGCGCTTTTCGATGCTCGCAATCGGGATATGGCCGCCCACCGAAAACGGCAGGAACAAGCGGGACAAACACTGGCCACACATATCAGCGCGCTTGAAGACTGCCTGGCTCAACCTTTCACGGACGACAGCGCAGACAATTTGAGCCGCGCATCGGCCGCAGTGGATGAACATCTTGGTGGCGAGCTCCCGCAACCCTTGGTTCGCAAAGCTCAACAGCTCAAACGCCGCGCCAGTGAACGCCTCCAGCAACTCAGCCGCTGGCAACAGTGGCAGCAATTGCGCAATGCCGTCGCGGGCTTGCCGGAAACTGCCGGAAACGAGGAAAGTGACGATGCCCTCACCTTAGCGGTGGCCTTTGAAGCCTTGGCCGGCGTGCCTAGCCCAGAACTAGAGCGCCAGCGTCGCTTGCAATGGCAACTAGAGCAGCTACCCGGAGCGATGAAACGACAGCAGTTTGACGCCCGAGAAGAGATGCAGCGATTGCTAGCAGACCACGCGTTGCCGGTGTCTACTGCGATCAAGGCACGGCTACATCATGCCATCGCAGTGCTGGAGCCGGGCAATGCGTAATCGGTTACCTCGACCTAACCGCCCTTTTAAGGACTGAAAAGACAGCAATGGTTCCGCCCCTAACTCGCAGGCGTTCCCATGGGTTGTTTCGCGAATGATGTTCGTAAGCTGAAAGGTCCATGGGGCTACATTGTTATGATCGCCATTATTCATAGGCCATCATTTCAGTAGCAGCCACCAGCCCTGTTGGCCATTGTAGATGCCAATGGTCGTGACCACGCTGAGTCGAAACGATGAGGTGTGGGGCAGACAAGGTGGCAGAAATCGAGTTTGCGCGTTCAAAAAAAGACAGGGCTGCGCTTACAGATACCATCATCGACGATATTCGTGCGCAACCTGACAAGGGTAAGCACCTGCCCACCTAGCCGGTGGAGATGGTTGATACAGCAAGAGCCGTCTTGAAGAGGCGATAGAGTCGATACAATTCTGCGAAACCCGGTCGCCCCTACTGCCCAAAACCTGAGCTAGTTTCCAAGAAACGCAGCTCTTGTACTGTACTGTCCCGGCCAAGCGCCCGGTTTCGGTGCGGGAAACGCCCAAACGTCTGTATTATCTGCAAGTGCTGTCGGGCTGACTTCAATGAGCCGTCCACATGATGTGCCAATGGCTGGGGGGCATGTGCTTGGATCACTTCCAATGATGTGAGGCATTGCTCTTGCAAACCTTCATCTTCGGCATGCATCAGCGGCATAACAAAAAACACCTGCCCACACAGTGGTAGCTTGCTGTGCATCTGGCGCGACAGCCCTTCGATGGCCAAGGTGGCCGCCCGATGATCGCCACTAAAAGCCTCAGCCTGCCCTCGATAAATATTGCGCGTAAACTGATCCAGCAAAATGATTAGCGCCAACCGACCAGCAGGATTGCGCTCCCAGTCAACCAGCTCTTGGCGTAGCGCAGCTTCCACCAAAGCCCCAAAGTGATACTCAATTTCTGCGTCATCGCCTGCGGTCGCCGCGAACCACTGCCTTGTCACCTTGCCTGATGGCCAGCCTAGCTCCATGCCATCCTGAAACCAGTAGTCCAGTATTCCCTGCCATGAGGTCCCCAGATTCAACATGTTTTTCACTCGGTTTCGGTACTGATATGGCTACGGCACCGTGACGGTAATTGCGGCTCAATAACCGACAGCGCGGTTTCCAATAGTAATGGCTGTGCTTCAATCGTTGGGTGAATGCCATCGCCCTGCATCCATCCCTGCTCGATCACACCCTCCAGAAAAAAAGGTACCCAAGGTACCGAGGTGGACTGCGCAACGTCACGGTATTGCCGTTCAAACAAGGCCGTATATTGCTGCCCATAGTTGGGGGGGATGCGCATGCCCAACAACACCACGTCGGCCTCTGCCTGCCGCGAGAGTGAGATCATCTGCTTAAGGTTGCTGGCCATGACCATGGGAGACAGGCCACGCAGACCATCGTTACCTCCTAGTTCCACCACCACCAGATCCGGCTTGTGGCGAGCCAGAAGCGTCGGCAACCGTGCTTTACCGCCAGCAGTAGTTTCCCCGCTTACCGATGCATTAATCACTGGAAAATCCGGGCACCTTTCCTTCAGCTGTCGGTCCATAAGGGCAACCCAGCCAGATGATTTTTCAATCCCGTAGGCAGCACTGATACTATCGCCCAGTATCAGCACGCCATTGGCATGAACGGATGCCGCCAGGCACAACAACTGAACCAGCAGAAGATATCTTGCCATGAATACAACGTCTCCCGTTTTGCTTGCCCACAATCTTTGTAAGCGTGTTCAAGGCCCAGAGGGCGGGCTCGATTTGTTGCAGGGTATCACGCTTGAAGTCAATGCCGGTGACAGCCTTGCAATTACCGGCCCTTCCGGTTCCGGCAAGTCCACTCTACTGTCATTACTCGCTGGTCTCGATGTACCCACCAGCGGTGACGTGCAACTGGGCGGTGCCTCATTCAGCCAGGCCAATGAAGATGAGCGGGCACGATTGCGCGGCGAGCAATGCGGTTTTGTCTTCCAGCATTTTCAGCTAATCAATGATTTAACTGCGCTAGAGAATGTGATGTTACCGTTGGAAATACTCAACCGTGACCATCGCCGGGAACAGGCTATGCACTGGTTGGAACAGGTGGGGCTGGGGCGTCGTCAGCACCACTTCCCGGCACAACTTTCTGGCGGCGAACAACAGCGCGTCGCCCTGGCCCGGGCTTTTGTGGTCTCCCCGGCGCTACTGTTTGCCGACGAACCCACCGGCAGCCTGGATTTCGCCAACGGCGAGCATGTGGCCGATTTATTGTTTTCTCTGAATGCAGAACAGAAAACCGCGTTAGTGCTGGTCACCCACGACCCACAACTGGCGGCACGCTGTGAGCGCTCGGTTTGCCTGGCGGAGGGCCGGCTCAGTGTTTAAACCCTGGCGTTCTCCTGCTTTTCGAGTGCAAGCGATTGCCTTACTGGTAGCCGCTTTCGCCATGACCGCCATGCTGATTCTACGCGACAGCGTGGACCAGCGTTTTAACCAGCGCACGGCGGTTGCATTAGGCGCTGACTGGATACTGGAAGGGACCCGCTTTCCAGAGCCCTCCCAACAACAGGCGGTAGCTGACCTTCGCCATGCTCAGGCAGTAAGTTTTTCCAGCGTACTGATCAACAACGATCAATTCCTGCTCGCCAGCATTCGGGCTTTATCCGAGGATTTCCCGCTCTATGGCGAACTATCCGTCAGCGATAGTCGATTCAGCGAACCTTACCCAATAGGACATGGCCCGAAGTCCGGTACCGTCTGGCTGGCAGGTCAGGCGCTGGACCGGCTGGGTTTAAAAACCGGCGAGTTTATTACCCTTGGTGAACGCAGTTTTCTCATCACCAAAGTGCTAGTGCAGGAGCCGGACCAGCAGGCGGGCTTTTATAGCATGAACCCCCGCGCGCTGATTCACCTGGCGGACCTTGAAAGCACCGCAGTGCTTGGCCCGGGCAGCCGCTATCGTCACCACCTACTGGTGGCAGCGGATGATGCCCAGCGAACCGTGCTAGATAAACAACTCAGCGACACCCTACGTTCGGACCAATCCATTGAAACCGTGGGCACCACAGAACTGCGCAGCCAAGGCCCGGTTGAGCAGATGTTCCTCTGGTCACAATTGGCGGTGATGTTAGTGGTGCTGTTGTGCGCTGCGGCCATTTATCTCACCGCCAGCCACCGCGCACGGCAACAACAGACACTGTGTGCCGTCATGAAAACAGTGGGCGCCCGACAACAGCAAATCGTCCGGCGATTATTGGGCGGCGATGTGCTGGCTCTGCTACTGCCGATTCTTGCCGGGGTCGGGTTGGCGGTGCTGTTAGGCTGGCAACTCGCAGCCTTACTAGGAGCAGATGGTCTGTTTGTCACCCCCGTAGTCTGGGGGCTGGTGGGGCCTGTGCTGCTCTGGCTTGGCTTCGCCGCCCCGACCCTGTGGGTCAGCCTGTCGTTGCCGGCTACGGCTTTGCTCAGCGGCCGCGAGGCACCCGCCAGGCTGGGGCGACGTGTGCTGCTTATCGCTATCCTCACCCCGATTCCACTGGCCGCCATCATGACCGGCTCCCTGGCCGCACTCTGGCCACTGCTGCTACTTACCCTTGCGGTATCACTCGGCTTGCCGATGATTCTGTGGCCGCTGGTAATGCTGATGGACCGCTTCAGTGCCCGGCTTGGTCTCGCTGGCCGGCTGGCTTTGCGCAGGCTCAGCCGCCGCAAAGCGGCTACCCTACCCTTGTTGGCCGCGCTGATTATTTCCCTCTCCGTGTTATCCCTGTCGGTTCAGACTGGGCGCGAGCTGCTCGGTGACTGGCGGGCAACATTGCCTGAGCAAGCCCCCAATTATTTCGTCATCAACTTGTTTGATCAGGATATTGACGATTTCAAGAACTGGCTTACGGACCATAACAGTGAAGCCCAGCCACTCTATCCAGTCGTTCGGGCACGCCTTACCGGGATAAACGATCAGCCGGTGCGCGACGCCGTTACCAAAGAACAAGACCGTGCCGAGCGGGCCCTAAACCGGGATCTGTCGCTTACCCAAGCTGCACGCCTGCCCGAGAGCAACAAGCTTACCGACGGCCGGTGGGCAACCGGGCCAGACGAAGTTACGGTGGAAACCAAATTGGCTGAATCACTGGGCCTTGAGTTGGGCGATTCACTCACCTTCA
The DNA here is from genome assembly GCF_000524665.1 of Alcanivorax sp. 97CO-5. Taxonomy (NCBI): domain Bacteria; kingdom Pseudomonadati; phylum Pseudomonadota; class Gammaproteobacteria; order Oceanospirillales; family Alcanivoracaceae; genus Alcanivorax; species Alcanivorax sp. 97CO-5. The sequence goes on along the minus strand of NZ_KI965898.1, from coordinate 238,649 downwards.
CTGGCCCCGGGCCAGCCATTAACGCCACGCTGGTAGGCCTGCGAGAGGTGGATTGGGAAAGCTTTGCGCCCAATTTCTATTTCATCTTCTCTCCGGACACGTTGAAAGCCCAGAGCCGCACCTGGATTACCAGTTTTTTTCTGCCCCAAGTGCAGCAAGCGGAGCTGGGAGGGCTGGTGCAGAAATTTCCACAGATCAGCCTGCTGGACGTGAATGCCATCCTCGCCACGCTCCAAGACATCATTGGCCAAGCTAGCCGCGCCGCTTTTGTGGTGGGTGTGTTGCTGTTACTGGCCGCATTGCTGGTGCTTATGGCCGCACTGTTGGCGATGACCGATACCTTGCGGCGCGATAATCACTTGCTGGTGGTTATTGGCGGGCGCCGTGCCTTACTGCGTAAGACCGCCGCACTACAGGCGTTCTATCTGTTCGGTGGTTCGGCGCTATTAGCCAATTTGATTCATCTGGCCGCATTAATTCCATTGGGCATGCGCCTGTTCGACAGCCAGCTACCGCTAAGCCCCTGGCTACTACTGCCCTGGAGTATCGCCGCTCTAGTCACACTGGCCGCTTTGCTAGCACCACCGCTGATGCCCAAAGCATCAGCGACGAGCCACTAACGAAAAGGCAGCCCAAGCGGCCACGCTACTGGTGGCCATCAAAGCGGTCATGGGCAGCGTACTGCCGTCGTGGAGTATGCCGAGCACGATGCCAATAAGGCCCGCGAGCAAAAATTGCAAAGCGCCGTTCAAGCCAGTGGCAGCTCCACTATCGTGGTCAAACAAGTCTAGGAAGCTGGCGATGCCGTTGGGCATGATCAGTGCCACCATGCCGGCCGCCACCATAATTAACGGCACCACCAACCACAAGGTCAGCAAGCCTGCTAACGTTAACACCAGCAGCGTCACACACGCGGTCATTTGTAGCGCCAGCGCCACGCGCATAATTGAGGCGCTGGTATAGCGGCGCAGCAACAAGACATTCAACCGGTTCATGCCCAGCATGGTTACTACGTTGGCCCCGAAATACAGTGGAAACGCTTCCGGGCTAATGCGGAAATACTCCATGTAAAGAAACGCCGCATCGGTAATGAAGGTAAATAAGGCTGCAAACGCTAGGCCATTGGCCAAAATAAAACCCATGGCCGGGCGATTGCGCAATACCCGGCCATAAGCCAGGAACATGCGTTGGCGCAGGGGCTCACCACTGGGCTTCACCGCCACACTGGGCAGCATAAATCGCACAATACCGAACAGCATCAACCCGTAGAGGGCCAGCATGTAGAAAATGCTCTGCCAGCCAAAAAGCTTAAGCAGCAGCGCCCCCAGTGCTGGAGCAAGTAGCGGCGCCATCAGCATAACCAGGCCAATAGTGGTCATGACCTTAGCTGCCTCCTTACCTGTGAAGTGGTCTCGCACCGAGGCGGCGGCGATCACCACGGTGGCGCCGCCGCCCAGGGCTTGTAAAAAACGCAGCACATAAAGCATGTCGATACTGGATGACAGCGGGATACTTAAGCAGCCGAGAATGAACAGACACAGCCCCACATAGGCTACCGGCTTGCGGCCAAACTGATCAGAAAGCGGCCCACCCAACCACTGGCCTGCCGCCACACCCAACACATAGACACTCACCGAGACTTCGACAGCGTGGATTTCCACCGCAAAATGCCCGGACATGGCCAGTAATGCAGGTAAATAGGTATCAATGGCCAATGGCCCCAGCGCCACCAACGAGGCAAGCAGAAATGCCAAGCGGCCGGGAGAAAGAGTTTGCATGGGTACATCCTGATACAGTTTCGAGGTCCGGCGATGCGTCATGCATCAAGACTGATGGAAGGCCTATTCTCAAAGCCTGAGTGAACACATAATCCGGCAGGATGGTAACGTAATCGCTGTGGGCTTTCAGTTACTCAATGAATCTAATTCAGTTTTATTATTAATAACCTATTATGCATCAGTAGCTATCATTGCACTCAATAGGGCAAGCCACGGTACACTAAGCCGCTGCTTCAGCCAGAATACGCATTTACCGGCCCGAACAATCAGGCATAATGCGCCAACGCTCGGCAAGGAAATCATCTCCAACCCCACTTTGCCATGAGCTACGTTAGCATGCCTGCCCGATGCTTAGTGGCGTGCACGAGGGTTGCGGAACCGTCTAATCACCTAGGAACTTCATGGATTTAAGTGTCCCTTTCCAGCTAGCCATTATCACTGTGGTCGCTTTTCTCTGCCAATGGCTGTCTTGGAGAATCAAACTCCCTGCCATTTTGCCATTGCTGCTTACCGGTTTGGCGCTTGGCCCGCTTTGGGGTGTACTACAACCCAAAGAACTGTTCGGTGATTTGCTACTTCCCGGTGTATCCCTGGCGGTCTCTATCATTCTGTTCGAAGGCGCCATGACACTGCGCTTCGATGAAATTCGCGGCTTGGAAAAAACCGTTCGCCGGCTTGTTACTTGGGGTGCCTTAGTCACCTGGAGCATTGTTACCGTCTCTGCTTGGTGGGTGCTAAAACTCCCCTTGGGTCTAGCTTTACTTTTTGGTGCGCTGGTCGTGGTGACAGGCCCAACCGTTATTGTTCCTCTGCTACGCAGTGTCCGCCCAGTAAGCAGCGTATCTCGATTGCTGCGTTGGGAAGGCATCGTTATCGATCCCTTGGGCGCTATTTTTGCTGTATTGGCCTACGAGTTGGTGGTGGCCAGCGGCCAAGATGGGGCCATACTGCACACGCTGTGGCTGTTCTTCCAGACAATCGGCGTGGGAGCAGCCATCGGTTGTGCTGTGGCTTTCGGCTTGGCCGAGTTGTTGCGTCGGCATCTAATCCCTGAATACTTGCGCAGCTTTCTGGTGCTGTCGTCCATCATTGGTGAGTTTGTTTTAGCCAATGGCCTGAGTGAGGAATCCGGACTGGTTGCGGTTACCGTAACCGGGATCGTGTTGGCTAACCGCAAAGGCGTGCGCACCGACGACATTCTCCACTTCAAAGAAAACCTATCAGTGATGCTGATTTCCGGTCTCTTTATCGTGCTTGCCGCACGATTGGAAATGAGCGAACTCAGTCAACTCGGTGCTACCGCTCTGGCGGTTTTAGTGATTATTCAGTTCGTTGCTCGGCCATTGTCAGTATGGTTATCTACTCTTGGCTCCTCACTGAATTGGCGTGAAAAATCACTGCTCGCCTGGATTGCACCACGGGGCATTGTCGCCGCGGCGATCTCGGCCCTGTTCGCCGAACGGTTACAGCAAAACGGTGTTCCCGGTGCCGAGAAACTGGTGCCACTTACCTTCATGGTGATTATCGGCACGGTGGCATTACAGAGTCTCACCGCCCGTCCACTGGCTCGCCTGCTGAAAGTAGCAGAGCCGGCGCCACGCGGTTTCCTGATTATCGGTGCTAACCCGGTGGCCCGTGCCATTGGCGCTGCCTTGCAGAAGAACCAATACCCGGTCGTGGTCACGGATTCCAGTTGGGAATCCATCCGTTCTGCCCGTATGGAAGGACTAGGAACCTTTTATGGAAACCCGGTCTCACAGCACGCTGACCAATATTTGGATCTCGTTGGTTACGGAAAACTGCTGGGGTTAAGCCCTCGGCGAGAGCTCAACACTATGGCGACCATGCGCTACCGGCTGGAATTCGGAGAGCAAAACATCTTTAGCCTGCCCACGCAAAAAACGGAAAAGGAAGTGAAGCATGAGGTCGCCCCGGAGCACCGTGGTGCCACCCTCTTCGCTCCCGACATGACCTATGCCCGCCTAGCCAGCCTGCTCAGCCAAGGCGCAGAAATTCGTAAAACGCGGCTGACTGAAGAATTTAGTTTTCAGGCTTACAACGAAACACCAGGACGCCAAGTTTGGCCATTATTTGCCATTGATCCCCGCGAACATATTGTTGTGTTCTCTGCGGAAGAAAGCCCCGAGCCCAAAGCCGGCTGGTACATTCTCGGGTTAGTAAAAGAAGATGCTGCCAAGGAAGAAAAAAAGGCTGAAGCTCGTGCAGAGGCGGCCGCCGAAAAGGTAGCCACTGCAAATAAATCAGAGGACAAAAACGAGTCAAAAACCCATAAACGTGACGAAAAGACGGACACCAATAAGGGTTCAAAACAAACGGCAGGCAAAACACAGCAAAATTGACCTGTTGCCTCACTGCTAACTAAAGAGCCTGCCCAACTTTACTACGGGGCAGGCTTTTTAGTTGCTATCAGGGCTCGGCTCTGAATCCTCATCCCCCACAAATGAGTCAATCAACCCGCACACTCGACCATCATCCAGCCGACAATCCGGTGCCCCCTGCCATTGCTCCATAGCATCACGCATGCGGTCACTAAGCGCCTGCAGCTCAGTGATTCGGGTTTCTACCTGATTTAGCCGGTCTTCAATTAAAGTGCGAACCTGACCGCAAGGGGTCTCCCCTTCACGGGATGCGTGGATCAGGGACTGAATATCGCTGAGGGTAAAACCTAGAGAACGAGCTTTTAGTGCAAAGCGTAACAACCGCAAGTCCTCAGCGCGGTAATAACGATAGCCGTTATGGCTGTCACGACTGGGCGATAACAAACCAATATTCGTATAGTGGCGAACCGTTTCAGCCGTGGTTTTAGCCTGTTTCGCCAGTTCCGATACGCGCATAAATGCTACTCCTGATGAGAAGACAGGGAAGCTTCAGAATGTGACTGAGCCCACTGCCTCCAGGCTTTTGGTAACGGGCGGTTGTGCGCCGCAAAAAATGCATTCACTGAACCCATAATCGTTTCGATGCTCAACTGCTGAGTTAATGCGGTCCCGAAATTTGTCGCTTTTGGGGTTTCAGTCAAGGTGCACTGCAATGCCACATCAGCCAGCGGCACCACCTCCTGATGGCGCTGCCAGGCCGTCCGCAACGGGCCGGCGAGCCAGCCACATTGCTGGTAGCTCAATGCATACTGACCTTCAAGCCACCATAAATAGGCATCATCACCCAAGGCATTAATCAGAACGTTATGCTGTTGCTGGTATTGCCCCATATCGCCGCTGGCAATCCCCCTGCGAAGTAACCAAATCATCGGTTGTTCCGATTCAAGCTGGTGGGCAGCAGCAACACGCTCACAAGGTTTACCCAGGCATTGGGTCAGCCACAGTTTCAGCGCTGCTGGGCGCCCTTCGGCCAAATTAGCTAGGTCGGGTAAGCCCGGTGCTGCCCCCAATTGAGCAAGAAATGCCTTGCCACGTTCGCTCTGCAACCAGCGGCGCTTTTCCAACAATGCCGTTAGTTGCAAACCGGAACTGTAGTCATACCAGTCAGTCAAGGTGTAGGGATTTGCGGCCATGCCTTCAAGGCGTAAAAAACTGATATCGCCGTCAGGAAAATGCAACCGCACTCGGGCGGCAAAACGGCGGTCGTTTTCATTGAAGCCGGTAATGGCAAACCGGTCGATGGACTGCGCCTTAACCCACGGCTTAATGGCCACTGTAGGCAACCGCACGATATCCTGGCGCAGCAATAATACGTTCAGTTGCCCCTGCGCCAGATCGGCACGCAATTGCCGTAATACCTCGCTCGCCTGCACAGGAAAATAAACCAATAAGAAAAGGAAAAGGCACGCGATTTGTGACCAGCGAGACATCAAAATAGACCCGGAAATAATAATAGGACGACCCTACCACAGGGCGCAGCTCGATCGGCACTAAAGCCGTGCTGGGTAACCGGTAATACGCCGAATAGAGCGATATAACGGCGCCAGCCGGGGATAAAGCTTCAGGTACACGCCACGGTAAAGGTCGTCGTAATGGTGCGCGATTGCTGCATCAGGCAAAAAGGTATCACCGGGACGGGTCATCGCGGCCACCGCCGAGGGATAATCCGGATGCAGGCCCAGAGCCACCGCCGCATTGATGGCCGCCCCCAGCCCGGAGGTTTCCGTGGTGTGAGGTCGAATCGCCGGTAAATTAAAGATGTTTGCAGTGATCTGCATGATTGCATCGCTTTGCGAACCTCCCCCAGAAACACGCAGGGAGGTCACCGCAATGCGGTTGCGCTTCTCCAGTCGATCTTTGCCCTCGCGCAGCGCATAGGCAATACCTTCAATAATTGCGCGGTACAAGTGGGCACGGGTATGCACATCGCCAAACCCTATAATCGCTCCTTTCGCTTCCGGGCCAGGAATCCGCACACCAGGGTTCCAAAATGGTTGCAGCATCAAGCCCATGGCACCCGGTGACGTTTGTTCCAACAAGGCTTCAAAAAGCGTTTCAGCAGCCACGCCAAGCGTTTCAGCCTGTTGTACTTCCTGTTGCCCAAACTCTCGCTTGAACCAGTTCACCATCCAGTAGCCGCGCTGAACAATGATCTCGGAATTATAGCGATCAGGCACAGCCGCCCCGTAGGCCGGGACAAAAGTAATAGGCTCCACATAGCGCTCATTACACGTATTGAAGGTCGCTGTGGTGCCGTAGCTGAGGTTGCCGATTTCCGGTGTAAACGCCCCGGCACCAAGCACTTCGCAGGCCTTGTCTGCGCCGCAAGCAATCAATGGCAAGCCTTCGGGGATGCCGGTGGCTTGGCAGGCTTGCTCTGTGATGGTTCCCAGCGTTTTGCCAGGCTCGACCAGTTCGGGGAGCTGTTCGCGGTGTACCCGCAACGCCTTCCACTTAAGGTCATGGGGCGGCGCCCAACAGCGCCCTTTGTAATCAAAGGGAATGTAGCCGACTTGGGACGCGGTGCAATCGCGCAATTGCCCGGTAAGCCGGTAATTCAAATAGCCGGAAAGCAGTAAAAAGTGTCGGGTTTGCTGCCAAATTGCCGGCTCATCCACGGCCAGCCAATTGCATTCGGCTTTGGCCTGGAACTGCCGGAGTGTTTCACTCTGGCCCATCATCGTTACTGGCGCAGCCAGCCACCAGGGTAGCCGAGGAATGGAATCTGTTCGGCGTTGATCCAGCCATATAATCGCCGGGCGCAGCGGCTGCTTATTATCATCAAGGCACACCACCGAGGCCCGCTGGGTGGTCAACGCCACCGCTATAACACGGTGTTTCAGTGGCTCGTGCTGTTGCCATAAACCCTGACACGCCAGCCCAAGCTGCTCCCAAAAATAATCGGCGTGCTGTTCTGCTTGGCCAGGTTTATCAGAAAAGTAGGGTTCAATATGCTGCTGATAGCGGGCAACCAGTTCACCTTTACGGTTAAACAACATGGCCCGGGCACTCTGTGTACCCTGATCCAGTGCCAATACCAGCGGGTCGTCCATTACCTTGCCTGCTGCCCAGGAGCGCCATCAGCCTCAACGGCCTCTGTGGCATCGCCCTTACTGGCTGGGGCGGGTACGCTATAGAATCGTTGATGGATACCCTTATAGCGAACAAGCTCCTTATCCCACTGCGCATCATCCCAGCCCAGGGTTTGCTGGATTTGCGGGCGTAACCCGTTCAGCGCGGCTATACCTGCTGTAGGCTTTATCAGCCCTAATCTCGTGCGGCGCAGCATTAGGTCGTCTAGGTGCACAACGGATTCATGGTCCAAAACCCACTGGATAAATGCCGGGTCCGACTGATCTGCATGCAAGAAGGCCTCCACCGCGTGGGGCGCATTTTCCAGTGGATCAAAGCTTGAGACTTTGCTTTTCTGGCTGCGGCGATGTTCGCTATCATCGATTAATCCGGTAGCCAACAAGGCATCCAGTGCAATCAAACGGAACGTCGTCAGCTTGCCGCCACTCACCGTGACAATGCCGTTGTCGCCCCAAACCGCATGGTCCCTGCGCTCTTTGGACGGATCTACACCTTTACCAGAGGCAATCACCGGGCGTACCCCGGCAATGGTGGAATAGATATTCTCGCGGGTCACATTGCAGCCTGGAAACTGGGTATTAATGAGTTTGAGAAGATATACCACCTCGCGGTCACTGGCTGCCGCCTCAATATCCATGTCCTCAGGATGATCCAGATCCGTCGTGCCCACACAAGTGACGCCTTCCCAAGGGAATACGAACACCGGCCGGCCGTCATCGGGATGCATCACTGTAAGGCAGTCGTTCACCGACAATACGGCGGGGTCGATAAACAGGTGGCTGCCGCGTAATGGCCGCACCCGAGCCTCAGCACCAGAAAAACGATCGGCCCAGGCCCCCGTAGCGCTCACCACTGCCGATGCATTTAGGGTTACCCGTTCGCCACTAACACGGTCTTCCACGGCAACGGCAAAGCCTTGCTCTTTCCGCTCGGCTTGAACAACGCGAGCGTAATTGTGTGCCAATCCGCCATGCCGGGCGCCTTCCAACAAAGTACGCATCACTAAACGACAATCATCGGTCAGGGCATCGGTGTAACACATGGCACCGGTGAGATCTTGATTCCGCAAAGCGGGTACTCGTTCCAGTAGCTGCTTGCGGTTCAGGTAACGATGATCGCGAATACCTGCCAGAAAATCATATAGCCACAGCACCATCTTCATGGGCCAACGCCCGGGGAAGACCCCTTTGCGTAACGGGAACAGGTAGATGGCCCGCTCTACCAGGCCCGGCAGCTCATTCAGCAGCCGTTCGCGCTCAAGCAGTGAATGCCGCGTCAGGGTGATGTCACCCTGGGCAATGTAGCGCAGACCACCGTGCACCATCTTCGAAGAACGGCTGGAGGTGCCCCAAGAAAAATCAGTCTGCTCCAATAACAGCACGCGGTGGCCGCGTCGGGCCGCTTCCAGCATGACGCCCGCGCCAGTAATGCCGCCTCCAATGACGATCAGGTCCCAGTGTGGGGCTTGTGGCGCTGTCGGTGTGGCTAATTCTGTCAGCGTGCGGCGCTGGCCGAGCATAAGATTACCCCTGTGTAGCCGTTATCGAATCGTGCGCGGAGCGTTCTCGATCAGGCAACCTGGATTAAGACGGTGCTGAGGGTCGAAGTGATTCACCAGCCGATCCAATACCGCCATGCCCAGCTCGCCTTTCTCGTGGTGTAGCCAGCGAGCATGATCCCGCCCCACGCCATGCTGATGGCTGATGGTGCCGCCGCTCGCCACAATGGCATTACTGGCAGCTTCTTTGAGCACACGCCAGCGAGCCAAGGTTTTTTCATAACTGTCGGAACAGCGGAAAACATAGGTGGTGTAGATACTTGAACCCTGCGAGTACAGATGTGACAGGTGGGTAAACACGTGCACCTGCTCGCCATCACCGGCGTTATCACGCACCGCCTTCTCCATGGTCTCCACCGCAGAGGTGACCCGATTCCAGTCCACCGCCGTTTCAAACGTATCCACCACGTACCCGTGCTCCCACAAGCCGTGACGCAAATACGGGGAACGGAAACGGGACTCTTCCCACTTTTTACCCAGCAACCTACCCACCATCACGCCACCGGCTTGGCGAATGTGTTTGCGTGTTTGGCTCAGCACATAACGTGCCTGGGATTTATCGCCCGTCACCCCGAAGGTGATCATGCATTTACTGTCGCCACAACCGCGTACGCCAAGATACCTATGCAAAATACCGACCAGTTTTTCGTGGCCAGCGAGCATCAGGTGGGTGCGCGTTTCCTCAGCATTGGACAGGCGCAACATCGACAGAGGAATTTTCGCCTGAGTCATCTTGCGCACCAGCTCTTTGCCAGTCTCCCAATCAGGGGCAAACGCAACCTGAAAACTTTCCGTTTCTGGCAACGGTGTTACTCGCACTTTGACCTCAGTAATTACCCCCATTCGCCCTTCCGAGCCGAGGATAATTTCGCGCAAATCCGGCCCTGCTGAGGAAGCAGGCATGGTTGGAATGATCAGGGTACCCTTTGGGGTTTCCACTCTGCCGCCTGCGAACATCTGCTCGATACGGCCGTAGCGCATGGACTGTTGGCCGCTGGATCGACTGGCAACCCAACCGCCAATGGTGGAGAGCTCCCAGGATTGGGGGAAATGCCCCAGCATGTATCCTCTTTCACGAAGTTGCTGTTCCACCATTGGCCCCGGCGTTCCGGCGCCGAAGGTAGCAATTTGGCTTTCGGTATCCAAATCCATGAGCTGATCCATGCCTGCTAGGCTTAGGGTCAAAACCGGCGCATCACTTTCAGGGGGATTAATGTGGCCAGCAACGGAGGTGCCGCCGCCATAGGGAATTACGGTAATTCCCTGCTCCAGAGCCCAGTCCAGTAGTTCACGTACAGCCCCACTGCTAGCAGGGGTAGCCACCCCATCAGGAAAACGCTCAAACTCACCGGAGCGCATGGCTAGCCAATCGGGCAGGCTTTGCCCTCGCGCATGACGAAGCCGGGTTTCCGGCCGAGTGTCTACACTAGGATGCTCAGGTAAACGGGAGGCAGGCACCTTCGCGACAACCGCCGTCATCTCCGCATCGGGTAACGGTTCTGCACGCCCCAGCCGTTGTTGGACAAACGCCAGCCCAGACGGTTTTAACGGATAGTGGTTATTGCTGTCACCCCAGCCATTCCAGCGTCGCATGCATGCACTCCTTATTTTCATTCAATAGTAGCCCTGACACGCTTCGCTTTCACTGGCGTAGCAGGACATTGAATGGACTATTTATGACAAAGAAGTGACTTGCGTATAGTAAGGAAGGGGAATAATAGCTTCAGGGCTTTAGCAACCAACGGCGCCAGCCTTGTTGGCGAGCCTCAGAGCGTTCCTGATTCAGTGAGAGCAGCATGGATTCAATGGATTCAGCCACAATTTCCCGCACTGCCCAGCGGGCGTCAGCGTCACCCTGCTTGCCAGCCCAGGGCGCGGTGGAAATCGGTGCACCGAGCTGGAACCAGAGCGGCTCCGGCCGCGGCACCAGAGTGGGGCCCACGCCACGGCTTAATGGCATAAACATATCACCACCACGCAGTAACTTGTCCACGCGGGGCGATTTCAGCAGGGTGCGACCAAGCCTTGATTGCTGGAAGTCACTGCCATCGACTAAAACACGATAGGCTTGATCACAACCCGCCGAGGCAAACGGGATAATGTCGTAGCCGTGCTCAATCGCCAAACGGGCAAAACCGGTCCGATTCTTCCATACTAGCTTGTGTACTTCATCCTTACGCATGGCCACTTCCCGTGCCCCACCGGGGAATACCAGCACGGGCTGCCCGGACTGCATTAGCGCGGTACAATTGTCTGGGTTGCCTTCCACCGCCCCCCAACGTTTAACCAATGCCCCCCAACCTGGCACCCGAAAATGCAGACGATCCCCCAGCGCCCGGGGAAACACCCCCGTTTCCCGATACAGCTCGAGCAAAAAAAGCGGCGAATCGATCAGCCCATACAGGCCATGATTACCCACAAACAACGCTGGCCGCTGTAAGCTCACATGCTCAGCCCCAAATAACCGAGGCGCGAAATAACGCCGTGGCAGGGCAAGTAACCGGTCCATTGTTGCCAGTGACGGCGGAGAAAAACTCTTAATACTCAAACGATGTCCTGTACTGTAATAGTGTGGTCAAATTTAAGGCGCTAATGACGCCAGTCACTTTACCAGCTTTTACACTACCGCTATGGTTCATTCAGCCCTAAAGCAGTAAAAAAAACCAATATGTTATCGAATCTCAAGGAGCTTTCATGAAACGATTTGCCGGGTCTATTGCGCTGGCCAGTGCCATTGCCGTTACGGGGTGCAGCACGATTAACCCTTACACAGGAGAAAAACAAACCTCGAAGGCAACCTCTGGTGCGGCCATTGGTGCGGTAGCGGGCGCCCTGATCGGTATCGCCACTTCCGATAGCGCCAAGGAACGCAAAGAGCGCGCCCTCGCAGGTGCTGGCATCGGCGCAGTCACCGGCGGCGGCGTGGGTTACTACATGGATGTCCAGGAAGCCAAACTGCGCCAGAAGCTCGAAGGGGCCGGGGTATCCGTTACCCGTGATGGCGAAAATATTATCCTGAACATGCCGGGCAACCTGACCTTCGCTACCGACAGCACCGACGTGAAGCCTTCTTTCGATCCGGTGCTGGAGGCTGTGGCGGAAGTCCTCAAAGAGTACAAATCGACCATGATCCAAGTGGCCGGGCACACCGACAGTACCGGTGGCGACCGCTACAACCTACTGCTTTCCCAACAACGAGCTCAGGCGGTCTCTAACAAGCTCTCCGCCTTCGGAGTGGAGCAGGTTCGCCTGGACCCAGTTGGCTTCGGTGAAACCCAACCGATTGCCAGTAACAGCAGCGCTAGTGGTCGAGAGCAAAACCGTCGCGTTGAACTCACATTGCTGCCTTACACCAAGTAATATCAGCAGGCTGATGGCGGTGGGTTCGCACCCACCGCCATTGCACTTACTCACATCTTTACTCGCCCCTTTCCTCCTCTACCTCTGCATCGTTTTACCAATATAATCGCAACTTTTTGGATGCTCACTCACCCTGGTTTCCGCGATGCTCCCAGTCAGTCTCATTTCCCTTCATACTGCGGGTAGCACATATGGAAACAGGTCTGAATACAACCATGAGCACCGAGCAACAACGGCGACAAGCCATCAAAGACCACTCCCCCTTGCCGGGAGATAACTTTGTTTATGGTGTGCTGACGACGGGAATTTTCTGCTTGCCTATCTGTCCATCGCGACGTCCTCGCGATGAAAATGTTCGTCTCTTCGACACCCCCGTACAGGCTATTCAGAATGGCTACCGACCCTGTCGGCGCTGCCATCCACTTGGAGATATCGCCGCACCATCAACAGCCACAGTGATTGCGCTATGTCGATTGATTGAAGCGGCCGAACGAAAACCCACGCTCACGGAGTTATCGGCGCAATCGGGCTGGAGCGCTCATCATCTGCAACGCCAATTCAAAGCGGTTGCCGGCATTTCACCGCACCAGTACGGTGTCGCCATTCGCCGCCGGCGAGCGCAACAGCAGCTCCGCTATAAACAGTCATTGACCCTCTCGGCTCACTTGGCCGGATTTGACTCGACTAGCCACCTACATGCCGTCGCTGGCAACACCCTTGGCATGAAACCAGGCCAATATCGACAAGCAGGTAAAGATATGGCACTTCGATTTGCCATCGCCGAAAGCTCACTCGGCTCTGTGCTGGTGGCAGAAAGCGAGCGTGGCATCTGTGCCGTCACCATAGGGGATGATCCCAGCGTGTTACTGCAGGATTTCGAACAGGAATTCAGTGGCGCCACCCTGCTGCCGGGTAATAGTGAGTTTGATCAGCGCGTTGCCATGGTCATTACCCTAATCGACGACCCGCATCAGATTACTCAAGCACCTACTGATCTGCTGCCTTTAGATATTCGAGGGACCGCCTTCCAGCAACAAGTCTGGGCGGCACTACAGACGATTCCCACAGGCCAGACCCTGTCTTATCAGGCACTGGCAGTAAAGCTTGGCAAGCCTACAGCCGCCCGAGCTGTTGCCCAGGCCTGCGCCAGTAACCGGCTGGCTGTTTTGGTTCCCTGTCATCGTATTGTGCGCACTGATGGCGGGCTGTCTGGCTACCGCTGGGGTGTTGACCGCAAAGCCGCTTTACTTGACCGCGAACGGGAGCCCAGCGACAAATGACAACGGTAAAGCTGCCACTACCCGCCCACTTTAGCGCTTCCGCCTTTCTTCATTTTCATGGTCGAGACAGTCATGCCGTTTCCGAACGGGTAGATGCCCTTACGCTGCACAAAGCCATTATCTTTAACCTCCGGCCCTGTATCCTGAAAATTGACTTCAACCAAGTCGGGCACGTGATTACTAACGCCACAGACACCACCGCCCCGGCCTTGACCCGCCAAGCCAGCGCCATGCTGGGCCTGAATCAACCTGTGGGGGTATTCGAAACGGCGATAGCCACAAAGCCCCCTTTGAATACTTTGGTGCAACGACAAAGAGGGCTGCGGGTGCCGCAATCGGCAACGCCGTTCGAGGCGCTTAGCTGGGCCATTATTGGCCAACAGATTAGCGTGAGTGCGGCCACCGCTATTCGCCGCCGTTTTATCCAGCTGGCGAGCCCGGTTCGACACGATGGCCTTCACTGCTACCCGGATGCCGCCACAGTCTGCTTGCTGACGCCAGAAGCTCTTCGCAGCGTGGGATTTTCCGCCACCAAAGCTGACACTTTACTGGCCGTGTCCCGGCTCTGTCGCGACCAGCAACTTTTGCCAGAAACATTGCATCTCGACGCTGACGCGGAGCAACTGGAGCGCAACCTGCTTGAGATTCGTGGCCTGGGACCCTGGAGCGTGAATTACACCCTGCTAAGAGGCTACGGTTTCCTGGACGGAAGCCTGCATGCCGACGTGGCGGTACAAAAGGCGCTACAAATGTTGCTTGGGCAACCGGAACGTCCCACGGCCAGAGTAACCCGGGATTGGTTGGCAGACTTCACGCCCTGGCGGGCACTGGTGGCCGCACACCTGTGGCAATCCTTATCGACACAAGCGTGAAGGCACTTTCTAGTGTCCCGGATTAGACCTTGCGAGCCAGCCGCCATGCCAGAATCGACATGGGCGCCAGTAGCGTAATCACTAACAGGTACGGCCAACGCTGGTCCAGCGTGTATAGCCCCGTGCCCACCAGAGGCCCAACGATAAAGCCCAGTGCCGGGCAGGCACTGGCCAGACCCGCCACCCGCCCCTGCTCTTCCGTCGGCACTCGCAGGCTGGCCAGCGACATAATTGCCGGCATGCCGAAGCCAAGGCCCAGCCCCACCAACATCACCGCGCCACTCATCAAAGCCTCGGCCTCCGCCAGCCAAAGAATGATCGCCCCGGCGCCGATGCTGGGCACCGCGAGGGCGACCAACAGTGTCGCAGGGGCCTTTAACCACTGCACTACGATCAGTTGCCCCGACAATGACGTTAGTGCCGCCATCATCATGGTCAAACCCAAGGCTCTGGCCGCTTCCGCCGGGCTCATCTGAAACTGGTCCTGAAACAGGAAACCCAGGGTTTGCTGAATTAGCGCGAAACTCATAAACAGCATGACCCCCACCAATAGCAGGTCCCGCAAACGCGGATCCGCATAGGCTGCCAGCCCGTGGCGTAACACCGAACGTAACGGCACGGTTCTGGTTGTTGGCCGATGCGGTGATGGCGGCAGCCAAAGTGCCACGCTAATCGCCATAAGCGCCGTTAACGCAGCCACTCCATAGAGTGGAAACACCAGTGCAACCGTGGCCAGTATGCCGCCGGATACCGGGCCGACGACGGTGCCAACATTATTCGCCGCACCGATCCGGCCCATGCCCTGAGTGCGCTGGGCTGGAGTGGTAATGTCAGCGGTATACGCAGCCGCCGCCGCCGGAGTAGCCGCCATTATGGCGGCCTGTAGCATACGGCTGAGCACCAGCGCGGCCACCAGCCCGATACCCACCAGCCCCCCTCGTAACCCGAGATCAAAAACAACAGCAAACGACAAGGTTCCTAGCGAGTAGCCTGACAAACCGATCACCATTACCCGCTTGCGCCCTAGGGATTCACTCAAAGTACCCCAGACCGGGCTGGCTAAGGCGAACACTAACGCGGAGCAACTGATGATTAGCCCTACCTGCATTTCCGTCATACCGGTAGCACGTCCCAGTGAGGGCAGCAATGTAAACACCAGCGTCTGCCCTAGCGCGGTAACCGCTACGGCGGTCAATAACATTGTATGACTGAAGGTGTGCGAGGTAGGCTTGCCAGCGATTTCAGAGGAAGGGCTAAGCTGTGACATTAAAAATTCCGATTCAAGGGGTGGCGGAGCACACGCCACGGCAGGGTGGCCATCATCACGAGTTGCTGGCGGACTGGTTGGCAAAAGCACCGTTCACTTTGGCCATGTCATCCGGTTTTTTCGGCTTCTTTGCCCATTTTGGCACCGTGCGCGCTCTGCTCGACCATGGCCTGCAACCTGCCCGTTTTTGTGGCTCAAGTGCCGGAGCGCTGGTGGGCGGCTGCATGGCGTCCGGTGCCAGCGTCAACGCCATCGAAGATACCCTGCTTGGCTTGGATCGCGCACAATTCTGGGATCCTTCCCCAGGTCTGGGACTGTTATCTGGGCAATCCTTTCGCACAATGCTAGCAGCTCTGCTGCCCATCCAGCGCATGGAACATACCCTAGCCCCACTAGCGGTCTCTGCCTGGCATGGCAGAAGCCGGCGTACGCACGTTTTACGGAGCGGCAATTTGGTCGAGTCTGTATACGCGTCCTGCGCAGTTCCTCTGCTGTTTCAGCCCGCTCGCATTGGCAAGAACTACTACTGGGATGGCGGCATCGCCGATCGGCATGGATTAGCTGCCACCTACCTCGCAGAGCGCGTACTTTATCACCATTTGCAGTCCCTCTCCCCCTGGCGTGCCCGTAACAGCTCAGCATTACACCACCCAAGGCGACCCAATTTGGTGACTATTGCCATTGACGGCCTCGCCCGCAGTGGCCCCAATAAGCTGGAAAAGGGCAGGCAAGCCATGCTGCAAGCCTATAACGCCACCGGCCGGGCATTGGCCCGGCCGGTGGGTAACTCGCTCATTCTTGAGTCAGTTCAAGAGGCTTCATCATAAAGCGGCTTGGACAATTCTGCCCAGTCTATCTGGCCATCATCCACCAGATTTTCAAACTGCAAAATCCCGAGCTCCTCAAAACGGGGACGCACGGATTCGGTCAGTAAGCCAATGCGCTTCAAGTTCGGCATAATCCGGGTGAACAGCAAGTTGCGGAACTGCGCCATGATGTTAGACGACAACACTTGTTCACGGGCTTCGTCTACATCCCAACCAAACTCCTCGAACACCTCGGTGCTGATCAGTCGTTCTCGCATCACCACGCAGGCCTCAAAGGCAAAGTGCGCACGCTCCTCTTTTTCCTCTTCAGTTAAAGTCTCAACAAAGCTCTCTAAGTAATTGACACCAAAGGTAACGTGCCGTGCCTCGTCGCGAATCACCAGATGGATAATCTGCTTTAACTGTGGGTCCTGTGCGGTCATCTTCAGGGTATTGAACGCAGCCAGTGCCAGCCCTTCGATAATGATCTGCATACCAATAAATTTCAGATCCCAGCGAGGGTCAGAAAGAATCTTGTCGAGTAACGACTTTAGGTTGGGGTTCACCGGATAGAAAATGCCGACCTTTTCCTGCAGGTAACGGGTAAACACTTCCACATGCCGAGCTTCATCAAATGTTTGGCTGGCCGCATACAATTTTGCATCGTAGGAGGGGGCGCAACTGGCTAGCTGGGAAGCCACCAGCAAAGCCCCCTGCTCGCCGTGAACAAATTGCGCCAGTGTCCAGGCCAGATTGTGCCAGCCGAAACGCAGCTTTTCCTCATCGCTAAGCGACTCAAAAACGGACCAACCATTAAAAGGGTTAAACGACTGATCAAGGGGGGCTTCGGATTTGGGAAAAGTCTGGGACCAATCCACATCCATGTCCGCATTCCAATTGAGCTCTTTGCCCAGCCGGTATAATTTGCGAATTCGGCCGTCAGCGGATGAATAGTCCCAGTTGTAGTGTCCCGTAAGGGGGGTTTGGAAGATTTCCACCACATCTTCAATGTGCTGGGGGGTCAGCTTGTCTTCAATGTCTTCGTGACCCGGGCCGTCCCAATTTTGATAGATCCTGACATCACTAGGCGGCGTGCTAACTTTGGTTATTTTCATAAGGCATCCTTGGTAACGCTTAGTCAATTAACGCTAGGCGGATGCCGTGAAAGGAACAATGTCGTGGAATGACAATCAGCGCCATCCATGGCGCGTAAACACAATTGCAGCCCCTAAGCGGGGCTGTGATCAACCGGTTATTTCTGGGCTGGCATCATCAGACAGCAGGAAATGGGCGCGGGCAATGGTGATCGGTTCTTGACGGTTTTTCTGCCACGCACTGATATGCACATTGGCAATGCGCCGGCCCAGTCGCGTCACACTGCATTCCGCGTAGGTATCACGAAACAATCCGGCGCGCAGGTAATCAATGGTGAAGTCGATGGTTTTTGGCACCTTCGGCTCCCCCATTTGTAGCAGGATGAAGATAATGGCGGCCTGCTCCATGAACCCGGCCACGGCCCCACCGTGCAATGCGGGTAACGTCGGGTTGCCAATCAGATTATCGTGCTTGGGCAGCACAAACGTCAGTTCGTCCCCTTGGGCCAGCACCTGAATCCCCAAGAACCGCGCGTACGGTACTCGATCGATCAAGGCCTGATAGTCTGCTTTGCCACTGCGGCACTCATCGATCAATGTTTTCAATGCTTTCATCGGCCCACCATCGTGCCTGCCTTATTAATTTTCAATCGTGTATACGTGGCCAGCCCGGTGGCGATAGGCTCATCGTCCCCGCCTTCTTCCCAGGTCGTTACACTAACAAAGGCCACATGGGTGGTAAGCCGGTAGCAGGTGGCTTCACACACCACCGCCTTGCCTTTTTCCGGGCTGCGCAGGTGATCCACCCGAAAGTCGATTGTCGGAGTAATCTCAAACGTGGGGAAATTACGGCAAGTGATCGCCATGCCGCCAGCCTGATCCATCATTGCAAAAATGGCCCCGCCGTGCATAACCCCAGTATCCGGGTTACCGACCAGGTCATCCCGCCAGGGCATCCTTAGCCGGACACTCTCCGGCGTTGCGCTAATGACTTCGAGTCCCAGAACAGCAGAGTGACGAACAGATTCCAAGAAACGATTACATAAATCCTTGGGTGTATACGGAAGCGTTTTTTCTGTCACGACGGCCAATGTCTCCAGCAAGTTTCGGGGCCAAGATTAACGACTGCCAGCTAATCTGCAAGTATTACTTATTTTACCATAAAAACGGCCTTGCCCTCTGTTAGGCTTACCGCCCATTTCCAGGAGTCGTTGTGGATGGCTAAATCACGATTAAAAAATAGTCTGCGTGCCGTTGGCCATATTGTTGAGCGCAGGCGCCACCCGCAACGCTTTATCCACGTGGATAAATGCCCGTGGGAGGAAGTGTATCGTGACGGCATTATGGCGGTACGCCATTACAGCCTACCCTCTACGGCTACGGCTAAAATCTCGATTAACGATGATTTCCTGCCTGTTTCCCCTGTAAAACACCGCATCCCCCTTTTGTTGGTTCCGGCGTTGGGTATTCATTGCTGGACCTACGATTTGATGCCAAACCGATCCATGGTCCGTTATCTTATGGCTCATGGTTATGAGGTTTATCTGGTTGACTGGGGAAAGCCTTCAGATACCGACTGCAGCCTAAATTTGGACACCTACGTCAATCGCTGGTTGCCCTCTGCAGTTGAAACAGTGCGAAAACATGCGCAGACCGAAACCATCAACATGATGGGCTACTGCATGGGCGGACTGCTGTGCCTAATGTATCTAGGCGGCCACAGTGATGCGCCGGTGCGTAGCCTGATTACCATTGCCAGCCCTGTGAATTTTCACAAAAGCGGCCTTTTCGGCAAGGCCTTAGGGCTGGCGGCTATCCCTGCCATGCAGCTCCATGACCGGTTTAAGATTCGTCTTGAACCGCTCAGTGATAAGCTATTCCATATCCCTGCCAGCCTCCTGGCACTTGGATTCAAGATGACCAACCCACCAGGAGTGGTGCAGGCCTACATGGATCTGATCCGCAATATCGGTGACCGAGAATACGTCACCGAGTACATGACCATGGGGCAGTGGTTTAACGACATGGTCGATTATCCTGGTGCGGTGGTGCGTGAGGTTATCGAGAAAATGCTTCTTGCCAATAGTCTGGCCAAAGGCAAAATCCACATCGGCGGCCGCAGCGTGGATTTCTCATCCATTCAGCAGGATTTGCTCGCTTTTGCAGGCATTACCGACAACATTGTCAGTCTTCGAGCCGCACGGGATATCATCCAACTTGTCGGCAGCAAAGAAAAACGCTTCGAGGAAGTACCTGGCGGACACGCAGGCGCTTTTTGCGGTTCGAAAGCACCTTCCCATGCCTGGCGCATCAGCGCTGACTGGTTGGCGGCGCGCTCAGCATAGCGGCGCCGCCAGGTGATAAATCACAGCAGCGGTTATGGCTGAGCCAGCAGTTCGCTCACGTGTTCAGCCATTTGTGTCGCGTAGCGATAAAAAAGGTAAGGAATTTTCTGCGTATTCGGGTCATCCATACCGGGAATGGATTTACGCACAAAGGCCCAACGCTGATCGATAAATGCTAGCACTTCACGGGCCTTTTCATCGCCAGCATATTTGCCTTGCAACTCATCCAAGATCTCATCAATAGCGAGAGCTTGCGCAGCAAAATCCATAGACGGCAACCCTGTGCCCGTTTTCAGGCCCGCTGAGGGAAATGCTGCCAGCGCAGCATATTCACTAGCCAAGCGCTGCATGGCCACAGATAGCTCGCTGATATCCTGATAACGATCGTCCCCTGTCGGCTCTGCGTTGTTCACCAATGAGTCCACCGCCAAGGTGGTCGTATTGATTTCGCTCATGGCACGGTAATCTGCGTATCCCAGTGAGGCCAACGGATTATCCAATGCTCGTTTGCTAAGCGCTGTCCAGGATGCCTGGAGCTGTGCCACGGTTTCCTTTTGTTCAGGCGTCGCTTGCAACGCAAGCGCGTCCAGATGCTGCCGGCCATCCGCTAACAGCGCCTTGAGTGCTTCGCGATCCTCTGGGTTATCTCCACGTATGGAAAGCATATGAAACCCCATACGAACCCGCCAAGCATCCGCCTGAACCTGCGCCAACTCTGTGGCGGACATTGCTGCCTGGGTTCCCGCTGACACCAGAAACAATGCCGCGACTAGGCTATGCCGAATTTTTTTCTTCACTCCGTACTCCCCCGTCAGATTGTGAAGCGCCATTCTTAAAACAAAACCCCCGCATAAATGCGAGGGTTTACAACACTGCCGCACTTAGCACCTTATTCAACAGGCCCAAAACTGGGCTTTTCTATTTCTACATCGGTTGACGCCAGATTGATCGCTTGGCTCATGGTCTCGACCATTTGATTCGTGTAACGGTAAATGAGATAAGGCACCGCGTTCTCATAAAACTTGACCATAGATTCGCGAATAAACATCCATTTCACGCCAGTCTGATTAAGAGCACGACTAAGAGCTTCATCGTCTGCATGATTTTTTTTGGCTGCTGCCAACATACCTTCGAAATTAGGAACCGCATCCTTGAATTCGATACGATTGACATCAGCACCAGAGGCCATGCCCCCGCCCGGATCCGCTGCCACATTCAGATATTCTGAGGTCATCCTCTGCAGGTAAGCCGAAAGTGCACGAACATCATCGTATTCGCCTTCTGTCGCCCCGCTGAATGACTCAATGCGTTGGCTCATTTCTGCCGCCGTTTCGTTCACATCTTGAATCGTGTAAGTACGGGTAAACCCTTGCTCAGCCATGGTGTTGCCCTGAGCTGCAGGTTTGAAAATATCCCAGTGGCGCGTAAGGTCAGCAACCAATTTGCGCTCTTCGCTACCTTCCGCGTCCCTGCGCAGGGTATCCATTCCCGATTGAGCTCGGGTAATGGCACCGTCAAGATTTGAAATATAGGTTTTGCTGCCCGCCATCACGGTCAACATGTGAAAATCGGAACGTACTTTCCACAGCGCCAACTCAAAATCCTCGAGTGTCGCATTGCTAATGGCTGCAAGCCCTTGCATTGGCAGCAATACCATCGCAATGAGAGACCCCAGAAGACGCTTTCTCATAGCTGCTCCCTAATAATCACTATTGTTGTTAGTCAGTTATTATGACGTTATTCAGTTAGCAGACCAGCCCATCTCCTGACCTACACCACAAAACAATAGCATATAAAGTAGCAAAAAATAGGCGCCCGCGACTAATAGCCACAACGGGTTGAACGGTTGAGCAAGTGATAGCCCCCACGGCTATGGAAGCTCAATTAGGTGAGGCAACAGCCGTTCAGTAAGGAATAGGGTGCATCCATTGAAAAATACAGAACCGCGGCGCCGCGCCAGTCCGGAAGATCCGCAGGGCACGGCCTAAAGCACCCGCAATGCGCATCGCCTATGGAAAGTAATATGGAAAGTGATTTTGATTGCCAATAACGACAATCCTGCCACGTACCCCTCTATAGAAACGCGGCGTCTGAGAAAAGGCGCTAACGTTCTTGCTCATTGCGCCATTGCTGATAACGCTCTAGATCACTACGAGTGAGCGTCAACGCTCGCGATATCACCGCGACGTCATCCATTAGCCCCAGCGCAACAACCAGATCGGGAATTGCATCCAACGGCATCAAGAAATAAACCAGCGCCGCAGCAATCGTCAGCAAGCTGCCCCAGGGAACATTCTTGTACCGGCCTGTCACCCAGTCACGCAGTAAGGAGGCCAACAAAATCAGGTCACTGAAGGTCTCTCCCAGTCGCCCCTTAAGCCGATCTGAGCGATTAAATACCGCCTGAACGAGCCAGCGGGTCGCCGTGGCAGAACGAAGAATCCGCCCGGCCCTACGCCGGGCCTCCAGTCGAAAGGGGTTAACTGGCACTGATTTCCCGGAATAACGCCCGATATTCTTCGGTAAGCTTATGGCGCGGCTGCATGTTCACTAATGGCGTAGCTTGCTCGTGGGATTCGCGCATCACCACACTACTCGATAGCTTGTTAGTGAGGATCGGCAAGCCTTCTTCTTCAAGTGATGCGACCAACTCTTGGGGCAAGCGAGCGCGGGGCTGATATTGATTGACCACGATTCCCTCTACCTGAAGTTCGTCATTATGGTCTTCACGCGCTTCCTGAATATTTTCCAGCAAGGTGTACAGGGCTTTACGAGAAAAAGCATCGCAATCGAACGGAATCAACACCCTGTCCACAGCAATCAGCGAGGAAAGGGTATAGAAGTTATAGGCTGGCGGCGTATCGACAAAAATCTCGTCATAATCTTTTGACAAGGTCTTCAGCAAGCCGCGCAATTTATAGATTTTGTGCTTGGATTCGAGCATGTGCTCGATTTCTCCCAGCTCACCATCCGAGGGCAGCACAAACAGATTCTCGAACGGGGTAGCGTGTACGTAATCGCGAGGATCTTTTTCTTTTAGGCGAAACGACAGGGTTTGCGCAAAGAAGGTGCCGATATTGGGTTTCGGACCATGACCATCGCTGTACGCTTCCATGCCCAATAAATATTGGCTGGCGTTGCACTGTGGATCCAGATCGACAACTAGGGTGCGCTTGCCTTCCGACGCGCTGATGGCGGCAAGGTTGACGGTAATGCTGGATTTCCCCACGCCCCCTTTCTGATTGAACACCACTCTACGCATTCCTTGTTCTCCTTAAACAGCAGGTATCGGCGTTGTCGAATCATACACAGCCTGCAAAGCCACTCACAGTACCAAAGTGACCGCTTTACACTGCGGCGAAGACTGTCCACAGAAACTGTGGATAACTTGGTTAATAACCATGGGGCGGAACTCGCAAACCGTTATCACCCACGCGCAAGTTACAGTTCGATTAAAAAACACTCAAAACAAACGTGACTACGCCCCACACGACAAATGTATTTGCTTTGCCTCACCGGGTGCCATGAATATCGTTAACAGTAAACACGATATTCCACCTCGATGCTCTCGTTGCTTTAAAGGCTGAAGGCTCGCTCTCATTTCAGTCAGAACGATTCAGCCTCGAACGTCACAGACACAAGGCGCCCCCTATATCCGACTCCCCTATGGGGCGAAATGCATAAATACATCGGTCTGAACTTTTTACTGACATGCGACTAAAAGCCGGTATTGCTTAGCTATCGCTATTCGATACCGGATGGCCATCAGCGGCCGGGGAAACCAGCAACGTGCCAGTAGCCACCGACGGCATTCCAATAGCGCTGGCACGCCGTTGAATAATCACCCTGGGTTTTCGTGGATTGAGCTAGCGGCGTCACTAGTCAGGCCGTAATACGCACGCCCTGGCGTAAAGTCACCAACTCCTCAGCGGCAGTGGGGTGAATTCCCACGGTGGCATCAAAATCCGCCTTAGTGGCTCCCATCTTAATGGCCACAGCAAAGCCCTGGGTAATTTCTGCAGAGTCTTCGCCGGCCATATGCAGGCCAAGTACCTTGTCGGTCGTATCGTCCACAATCAACTTGATCAGTGAGCGTGCGTGTTTGTCACCCAGCGTGTACCGCATGGGCCGGAACGCACTCTTGTAGACGCGCACCGCAGGCACCTGGGCCAACGCTTGCTCCTGCGTCATGCCCACCGTACCGATATTCGGGTGACTGAACACGGCGGTGGCAATATTATGGTAATCCATGGTCGCTTCCGGCTTTTGTTGCCCATAAAGTTGAGCGGCCAGCCACATGCCTTCCGCCAATGCCACCGGCGTCAACTGCACTCGATCAATGACATCACCAAGCGCATACAAGCCTGGCACACTGGTAGCAAAACCCTCATCTACCTTGATGGCCCCGGCGTCAGTCATTGCCGGAGCAGCACCTTCGGCAAACAGATCATCCAGCTTGGGTATACGACCGGTGGCATAGAACACTTCATCAAACACCCCACGCTCACCATTTTTATAGGTAACGCACTTCTCTCCCTCGCTGTTCTCAATGCTGGCGATGTCTGCATTGAATTTCAGCGTGACGCCCTGCTCTTCCATCTGCTCGGCAATAAAGCCGCGAATATCGTCATCAAAACCGCGCAGGAACAGATCGCCACGGTAGACTTGAGTGACCTTACAGCCCAAGCCATGCAAGATGCCGGCAAATTCAGTGGCGATATAGCCCCCGCCCACCACGGCAACATGCTTGGGAAGTGTGTCGAGATAGAACAGATCATCGGAAATACGCACATGCTCACGGCCGGGAAAATCTGGAACGAAAGGCTTGCCACCCACGGCCACAACGATATGGCGAGCCGATAGCGTTATCTCACCGACTGAGACCTTGCCCTCACCCAGCACTTGCCCGTGGCCTTCAAAAATCGTCACCCCAGCCTGGTTCAGAATGCGCTGATAAATACTGTTTAACCGGCTAATTTCCCGGCTTTTGTTGTCGCGTAATGTGGCCCAGTCAAAATCCCACCCTTTTACGCTATAGCCATAATCTTCCGCCAAGGCAAACTCCTGCGGAAAATGGCTACCGTAAGAGAACAATTTTTTAGGGACGCATCCCACATTTACACAGGTCCCACCAAAGAAGCGTTCCTCAATAATAGCCACGTTAGCGCCATGGGATGCTGCCATCCGCGCTGCACGCACGCCGCCTGAACCGGCACCAATTACAACAAGATCAAATTCTGTGGTCACTAAATACTCCTTCGTGTTTTATTCATTGTGACAGCTGTCGCAATCAGCACCAACGCAACCGCTTGATCTCTCTTATAGCCACGGGCAATTACGGGCCGGTGCCGATGCCCTGCCAACGCATAAAAGGCTGCTTTTCACTGGGCCGCCCTTCACGCAGATAAATGCCAGGTTCGACCGGCGGCCACAAACGGTCCAACGGGATGGATTCACCGTTACTGCTGAGCATACGCGCATGATAGCGGCGTAACTCGCGTGGTTCGGTGACGCCACAGGAGTGAGCAATGGTTTCCACTTCCTTAACCAGATTGTTATGGAAATGCGCCACGCGCAGGGATTTCTCTGCTGGTATCAGACCTCTCTGTAGCCGTGGATTATGCGTTGTGACACCGGTGGGGCAAGTATTACGGTTGCACTGGAGCGCTTGAACACAGCCCAGCGCGAACATGTAACCCCGAGCAGACACACAGAAATCCGCCCCTACGGCTATCGCCCAGGCCACCATGCTGGGAGTAATCAGTTTGCCTGAAGCAATAATACGAATACGATCTGTTAGCCCATAACCATCGCGCAAATCTACCAGCAACGGTAAGGATTCAGCTAAGTACAACCCTACGTCATCCATCAAGGACATAGGTGCCGCGCCAGTGCCGCCATCGCCACTATCAATGGTGATAAAATCAGGGGCAGATTCCATCCCCCGCTCATGAATGGCCAGAAACAAGTCTTCCACCCATGACCAGGCGCCAAGCACACACTTTATACCCGTAGGCTTGCCGCTGACTTTGCGCACATGGGCAATCAAATCCAGCAAATCATCCGCGCTGTTCACCCCCGGCTGACCATTGGGGCTGATAGAAGCCTGCCCGGCAGGAATGCCACGGATAGCGGCAATCTCTTGGGTCACTTTATCGGCGGGCAAAATGCCCCCCTTACCGGGCTTGGCACCTTGGCTGAGTTTGATCTCAATCATTTTCACCTGTTGCCGAGCGGCAATGGCAGCTAAGCGCTCGTCATCCAGCTTTCCGTCAGCATCTCGTACACCATAACGGGCGGTGCCAACCTGAAAAACCACATCACAACCGCCTTCTAGATGATAGGGGGATAATCCGCCCTCCCCTGTATTCATCCAGCAATGAGCAATGGCGGCCCCATGAGACAATGCCTGCACCGCTGGGCGCGACAAGGCACCAAAGCTCATCCCTGACACATTAAAGAAACTGGGCGCCGCATAGGGTTGGTCGCAGTGGGGGCCAATCATCAGCGGCAGGGTTTTAGCGGCGTTTTTTTCCAACGTCGGATATGGACAATTCATAAAAATGACTCGCCCAGCACCAATTTGCTTAGTAGAGCCAAACGCCATGGTATTACTCAAGTCTTTTGAGGCCCGATATACCCAGGTACGTTGCGCCCGGTTGAAAGGTAGCTCCTCGCGATCCATCGCGAAAAAGTACTGACGGAAAAATTCGCCAAGAGTCTCAAAAAAATAGCGAAAACGCCCTATGAGCGGATAATTTCTGCGAATGGCGTGACGTTTTTGAAAGAACCGGTCCTGCAACCAAAACCCTGCTGCAACCAATATAACCAACAAGGTGAGGAGCAAAAAAATCAGCTCCAGCCAGGCGATGGCGTTGTTCATCCACGGTTCCAGATACTCAGGAAACATTTGCTCTCCTTGTCAGCAAGACGGCGCCGGCACAGAACTGTGCGTTGACGCACTTGGGACACAACCAGCCAATAGTATGATGCCCGCCCAGAATTTTGCTACGTTTAGCGGCCAGTGCGGTCAATTCGTCTGATGCTGGCCAGAAAGAAAAAAGAATGACGTTATCATGGGGTAACGTTAAGACGGATAGATAGAAAACAAAAAATAACGGTGTTCGTGGTGCCCTTCAAGCATTCCGACGCACCTGAAAAGGGGGACAGGCTTCAATGCGGGTTTTATCCATTAAATCTTGGCTGCCTGGGGCCCTATTGGCAGGCGGCATAATCGCCAGCGACGGTGCGCTTGCCGACAGTATCTATAAATACCGCGCCGCGGATGGCACGATTCTGTTCACTGACCAGGCTCAGGGACAGGTCGGCCCGCAATACACCTTCCTATCGGTGCGTAAAGGCTGGAGCGATATCCCGGGTGTACTCTCCAATGCCCAGCGTGACCAGTACGACACCCTGATCACCCAAGCAGCCACTCGCTTTCGCGTAGAACCAGCACTGGTCAAGGCGGTTATCCATGCAGAGTCACTATTCAACCGCAATGCCATTTCTCGGGTTGGCGCTCAAGGCCTTATGCAACTGATGCCAGAAACCGCCGCTTATTTGAAGGTCAACAACCCCTTTGACCCCAGGGCTAATATTGCCGGCGGCACCCAATTCATTGCTTACCTAAAAGGCAAGTTTTCCGAGCTCGATCACATCCTGGCCGCCTACAACGCCGGTGAAGGCAATGTGCGACGCTATGGTGGCATTCCGCCGTTCAAGGAAACCCAAGCCTACGTGAAGAAAGTGAAGCAGTTGCGCCTGCGCTATGCCCACCAGTTCGTGGCCCAGCAGGGGGACGAAACGGTGTTTGCATCTCGATAGGCGGCCTGGCCATCGCAATGTCTCAAGCACGATTTTTGGCTAACAGCCCCCCCTTGCTCGATTACGCCTTTCAGGCTAATCCGACCATACAAAATGCAACAGACCTGAGTTTAATTATTACGACGTAGGCCTGATTAATCTAAAAATCGACAAATCATACAGCCACGGGAACGCCACTTAGACCTCTACCCCTAACCACTGCCCATCGTAATCAATTCGAAATGATTCCAGTTGATAGGCCGCCGTCTCACACTTGCCACTGCGCAGAGAAAACGTCAGCCCGTGTCCTGGGCAACGCAACTGTTCATTTATCACCGTACAACGATCCAGAGGAAAATCCGCGTGGGGGCAACGTCGCTGCATTAACCAGGTTCGCCCGTCCTCATGAATCAACAGCAGCTCTTTACGGCCCAGCTTCACTGGCATTCGCAAACCATCATAAAGATCTATTATTTTGATCAATCGATGAAACATCGGCCCCTCTCAACACACAGAATTAAACCCCTACGCGGTGTCAGCGTGGCTGCGGCAAAACACCCAACGCTCAGCAACCCACAACGTAAAAAGCCCGCTTTCGCGGGCTTTTTACTGTGCTGCGTCATGGCCAGCCGGTCAAGCAGGCATTAGTTACCGTGCTTCTCGGCCAAATAGAACCAAGTATCCAGTACCGAATCCGGGTTAAGGGATACAGACGAGATGCCCTGCTCCATCAACCATTTGGCCAGATCCGGATGATCTGACGGCCCCTGGCCGCAAATACCAATGTACTTGCCCTGCTCATTACAGGCATCAATGGCCATCTTCAGCAGCTTCTTGACCGCCGGATCGCGCTCATCAAACAAATGGCTAACAATGCCGGAGTCACGATCCAGCCCCAGAGTTAGCTGCGTGAGATCGTTTGAACCTATGGAGAAGCCATCGAAGTGCTGGAGGAACTCATCAGCCAACAAGGCGTTGGTCGGCAACTCGCACATCATAATGACGCGCAAGCCATTTTCACCGCGCTTAAGGCCATTTTGACCAAGCAAGTCGATAACCTGCTCCGCTTCGCCCACTGTACGCACGAATGGCACCATGAGTTCCACATTGGTAAAGCCCATTTCATCACGGACTTTCTTCATGGCCCGGCATTCAAGCTCGAAACAATCGCGGAAGTTTTCGCTGATGTAACGGCTAGCGCCGCGGAAGCCTAGCATCGGGTTCTCTTCTTCAGGCTCGTACAGCTTGCCGCCGATCAGGTTCGCGTATTCATTGGACTTGAAGTCCGACAGACGCACGATCACCTTCTCCGGGTGGAAAGCCGCTGCCAGCGTAGACACGCCCTCAACCAATTTTTCCACATAGAAATCTACCGGATCACCGTAACCCGCAGTGCGTTTGTCGACGTTTTGCTTAACATCGTTGGGCATGGAATCGTAATTCAGCAACGCTTTCGGGTGCACACCGATCATGCGGTTGATAATGAATTCAAGACGAGCAAGGCCCACACCCTGGTTCGGTAAACCAGCGAAATCAAAGGCACGATCCGGATTGCCCACGTTCATCATGATCTTGAACGGTAATGAGGGCATAGATTCGATGGAGTTTCGCTGAATATCAAACGCCAGCTGGCCTTCATAAATCTTGCCGGTATCCCCTTCTGCACAGGAGGCTGTTACTTCCTGGCCATCTTTTAGAAGCTCGGTAGCATCGCCACAACCCACGATGGCCGGCACACCCAGTTCACGGGCGATAATCGCCGCGTGGCAAGTACGCCCACCACGGTTGGTAATAATAGCCGCAGCGCGCTTCATCACCGGTTCCCAATCCGGGTCGGTCATATCGGTTACCAGCACATCGCCAGGCTGGACCTTATCCATTTCCTTGATGCTGGTAACAATGCGCACTTTACCCGCGCCGATGCGCTGGCCAATGGAGCGCCCTTCAACCAGCACTTTACCGGTCTGCTTAAGCAGGTAGCGTTCCATAACGTTCACATCGGAACGGCTTTTCACGGTTTCCGGACGCGCCTGAACGATATACAGCTTGCCATCGTCGCCATCCAGCGCCCATTCGATATCCATGGGCATGCCGTAGTGTTTTTCGATTTCGATCGCCTGGCGGGACAAATCCTCGATTTGTTCATCAGTCAGGCAATAGCGGATGCGATCGTCTTTGTCCACATCCACGATTTTAACGGACTTGCCCGCGCTGCCTTCGGCACCGTAAATCATTTTCTGCATCTTGCTGCCCAAATTGCGGCGTAGCACAGCAGGTTTTTTGTTCAGCAAGGTTTTCTTGTGAACGTAGAATTCGTCCGGGTTAACCGCACCCTGCACGACCATTTCACCTAAGCCGTAGGACGCGGTAATGAACACTACATCCTTGAAGCCGGATTCGGTGTCCATGGAGAACATCACACCCGCAGCGCCCGTTTCGGAACGCACCATGCGCTGCACACCGGCAGACAGAGCAACGAGCTTATGATCAAAACCCTGGTGAACGCGGTAGCTGATGGCGCGGTCGTTAAACAATGAGGCGAAAACCTCTTTAACCGCAATCATGACGCTGTCTACGCCACGAATATTCAAGAAGGTTTCCTGCTGGCCGGCAAAAGACGCATCGGGCAGATCTTCCGCGGTCGCTGAAGAGCGCACGGCCACTGGCAGGTCTGCGTTGCCTTCGCCAATCTGGGCGTACGCATCACGAATCGCCTTGTCCAGCTCAGGCTGGAACGGAGCATCAACTACCCACTGGCGGATCTCTTCACCCGTCTTTGCCAGTGCGACCACGTCTTCAACGTCCAGCGCAGACAACGCTTCGTTGATTTTCTGGGTCAGGTTGTTGTGCTCAAGAAACTCACGGAAGGCTTCAGCGGTAGTGGCAAAGCCGCCTGGAACGGAGACACCCGCTGCCGACAGATTGCTGATCATTTCACCTAAGGATGCGTTCTTGCCACCTACGTGCTCAACGTCATCTTTTCCCAGGTCCTGAAACCAGACTACATATTCCGCCAAGGTCGTCTCCTTTTACGTATTACCGGTTGGTTTGTTAGCCAAAGCAGGTCGGCACACCTTGTGCCGATAACGCCTGAATGCAGGCGCAGCACAAGGTGCCGGCTCAAATCGAGCGGACATTCTACTCAAAACCACGGCAGTTTGCCTGCCCCCTCTTTCAGATTTACACGGTATTTGGGTAGGAGTTGGGTCAATACTCTGTCCAGACCATTGGCACACACCGTTACGGAGCGCTATCTCTTTGAAAATAAAGAAAACTATTGCTCTGCTAGAATTGTCAGGCAGCGAGTATGACTCGCGCCCTATCCAGACGACCCATGGCGACTTAGACGTCTGTCAAATCAGCCAACACTGTCAGATAGCACTGGCCGCACGCCAACTCAGCGTCTAGACTGGATCCATTCAAAACAAAGACTTACCCTCTGCAGGAGCGGCGCTTAAGTCATGAACATCACACTTTCCACGACCAGCCCCTAACCGGGCAGAGGCGCTCCGCTCCTACGGTAAAAGAAACGGCAAACACAATGAAACGAACCGCTTTTTACCTTTCCGATGGTACCGGTATCACCGCAGAAACCTTGGGTCACAGCATGCTTAGCCAATTCGGCAGCATCGAATTTATTCAGGTGACTCTGCCTTTCGTCCAATCCGATGAGCAAACTCGTGAAGCGGTGGCTCGTATCAACAAAGCCGCAAAAGAAGATGGCGCTAAGCCAGTAGTGTTTTCCACGCTGGTAAACACTGATCACCGCGCCATACTGCACGGCTGTGACGCCCTGATTCTCGACTTGTTTGGCGCCTTCCTACGGCCCCTTGAAGACGAACTTGGGGTGCGCTCCAGTCACAAAATCAACCAAAGCCACGCCATTCGCGATGCCGAGTCTTATCGCATCCGCATTAACGCGGTGCATTTCGCCCTGGATAATGACGACGGCGCACGCACTCGGCATTATGACCAGGCCGACATCATCCTCATCGGCGTTTCGCGCTCCGGCAAAACCCCGACATGCCTTTACCTAGCGTTGCAATTCGGCCTGTTCACCGCCAACTACCCGCTCACCGAAGATGATTTCGACGACCTGCGCCTCCCCAAAGCTCTGATGGAGCACAAGCATAAACTGTTCGGCCTCACCATCGATGCCGACCGCCTGAGCGCCATCCGTAGCGAGCGCAAAGCCGGTAGCAAATATGCCTCTCCGCGTCAGTGTGATATGGAATTACGAGCACTGGAAGCCATGTACAACAAGCATAATATTCCCTATTTGGATGCAACGGAGCTTTCGATCGAGGAAATTAGTACGCGGGTATTGGCGATGAAGGGGCTGAAGCGGCGGCTGCAGTAGTCAGTCCCGCCGTGGGCAGCGGGCCTGCAAGCGATACATTACGATGATAGCCCTCATAAACTGCTAGCATAATAGTGGCGGCAGCCCCTCTGCGCCGACACCAGATTTTCATTACCCATGGGGTGGTGAGCTCTTCTAGGCGTCAGCCATACTATGATCTCGCCCTAACAAATATCGGTTGCCGAACTCCACAGTGCTGTTTCACCCGCTGAGTGAGCCTCTCTGAATGCAGATATACCCGTATGCTTATGTTTCAAGGGGCGGGTCATACTTTATTGAGATGCCTCCCTTCTGCAAAGCGCCCCTGCCACCCAATAAATTTTTCTTACACGCAAGCCGCTGTAATAGCGGCGTTGTAGCGCGGTAAAAGGGGGCACGCCGCGAGCGGCACAGCTACTCGGCGGTTATAACGCTAAGATGTTCATGAATTCATGCACCGATTTTGTTGTCAGCCGCTCACGGCTCTTACAGGTATCCAGAATGCGGTTCGCTCGTGTTGGCGGGAAGCAGGTCAAAACATTCTGGTGAAACTTGCTCATTAAGTCAGGGATACTCTCCTCCCTGCGGCGGCGGTGACCGATAGGATATTCTATGGAAACTACTTCTGTTTGGGTTCCGTCCTTGAAAAAAATCTGAATGGCATTGGCAATGGAGCGTTTAGCCGGGTTCAGGTAATCGCGAGTGTAATCAGCACTTTCAATGATCTGCATTTTGTCCCGAAGCGTATCGATCATCGGGTTATTGGCATGAAAAACGTCTTCGTAGTACTCAGCGCTGAGATCGCCCATGATCAACGCAACGGCGATCATGTATTGTAAGCAATGGTCCCGGTCCGCGGGATTCGCTAATGGCCCTTGTTTGGAAATGATTCGAATTGCAGATTCATGGGTAGTCACCTCAATTCGCTCAATATCATTCAAGCGCTCTTTTACCTTCGGATGAAGCAATACCGCCGCTTCGCAGGCTGTTTGGGCGTGGAATTCCGCCGGAAAGCGAACCTTGAAAAGAATATTTTCCATTACGTAGCAACCGTAATCACGCTGCAAACGGAACTGGCGCGTCTCGCGTGGTTTGATTGCCTGATCTTTGTTGCTCTTGCTGAACAACACATCATAAAAACCCCACTGGGGGGCGGTTAGGGCGCCGGGTATGCCCATTTCATCACGTAAGGCGATATCAGCAAGGCGCACAGCTCGGCTAGTGGCGTCCCCAGCAGCCCATGATTTGCGTGATCCCGCATTCGGAGCATGGCGATACGTTCGCAGCGCCTGGCCATCGACCCAAGCATGGGAGACAGCAGAAAGCATTTGCTCTCGGTTAGCGCCCATCAGGTATGACACCACCGCCGTGGACGCAACCTTCACCAACAATACATGATCCAGCCCAACGCGATTGAACGAATTCTCAAGTGCCAACACCCCTTGAATCTCATGGGCCTTGATCATAGATTCAAGCACCACGCCCATGGTTAAAGGCGGTCGGCCCTCAGCAACCCGTTTTTGGGATAGATAGTCCGCCACAGCGAGAATTGCGCCAATATTGTCCGAAGGGTGCCCCCACTCAGCGGCAAGCCAAGTGTCGTTGTAATCCAGCCAGCGCACCATGCAACCTATGTCCCAGGCGGCTTTAACCGGATCCAAGCGGTAAGGTGTACCAGGCACACGCGCACCATGAGGCACTATTGTGCCCTGCACTATCGGCCCAAGGTGTTTGGTACATTCTGGAAAACGCAAGGCCAGCAACCCACAGCCAAGGGTATCTAGCAAACAGATATGAGCAGTTTGCCAAGCTTCGGCGGAGACCACCTGATAATCACGGACATAGTCCACAATAGCCTGAATTTCCTGATCGTAATCGGGTCGTAGATTCTGGTCGGTATTGCTGGGCATGTAGAAGCCTCCCCTCAATGGGTTGGCGTTTAGAGTCGCCCTACAGGTGGCACAGGGTCAAGGGTTGGTTGGCATGAAAAGGGCGCTATACGATTAAACAGGCGAATATGAATAGGCATCCATATCCGCCATGCCGTCAATGCTACCTAGATACTGTCACCGGGAATTCGGACATTGCCTTCCATCAGCACACGCGCACTACGGCTCATGCTGGCTTTAGTGGCGGTCCACTGACCATTCACTTGTTTAGCCCCTGCCCCAACCCGCAATGTACCGGAGGGGTGGCCGAAGGTAACGCTATCGCGCTCACCGCCGCCGGCTGCCAGGTTCACCAATGTACCGGGTACTGCGGAGGCACAGGCGATGGCCACGGCTGCGGTACCCATCATGGCATGATGCAACTTGCCCATGGACAAGGCTCTAACCAGCAGATCGATATCCCCTTCTTCAATTTGCTTGCCGCTGGAGGAGGAGTAGCTCTTGGGCTTGGAGACAAACGCTATTTTCGGGGTATGCTGGCGTGCCTCGGCTTCTTCTATATTGTCGATGAGGCCCATACGTTTAGCGCCGTAGGCGCGAATGGTCTCAAAGGTTTGCAGCGCTTCCCTATTTTCGTTGATGTCACCCTGCAGCTCGGTACCGTTGTACCCGATATCTTCGGCGTTAACGAAAACCGTCGGGATACCGGCGTTGATCATGGTCGCCGCAAAGGTTCCTACACCTGGAACTTCAAGCTCATCAACCACATTACCGGTGGGGAACATGGCGCCCTCCCCGTCTGCCGGATCCATGAAGTCCACTTTTACTTCAGCCGCGGGGAAAGTCACACCGTCCAGCTCAAAATCACCGGTTTCCTGTACTTCGCCATTGGTAACGGGAACATGGGCAACAATCGTTTTCTGAATGTTAACCTGCCAAATACGCACTTCGGCAATACCGTTTTCCGGTATCCGATCCGCTGCAACCAAGCCGTTGCTAATGGCAAAAGACCCCACTGCCGCGGTCAGGTTGCCACAGTTGCCACTCCAATCCACAAAGGGCTTATCGATGGAAACCTGACCAAACAGGTAATCCACGTCGTGGTCCGCTTTTTCGCTTTTGGCCAGAATCACCGATTTACTGGTGCTGGAGGTCGCGCCCCCCATACCATCGGTGTGCTTGCCATAAGGATCGGGACTACCGATCACCCGTAACAGGATTTTGTCGCGCACATCTCCAGCAACCTGTGCCGCTTCGGGCAGGTCTTTCAGGCTGAAAAAAACACCTTTACTGGTGCCCCCGCGCATGTAGGTGGCGGGGATTTTTATCTGTGGTGCGTGAGGCATAGTTTTGCTCCTTCAAAAAACCCCGGAGCTAAACAGCCGGGGTTTGAGAATTTATCGGCCGTTAGGGCGCTTACTATGGCCAACCTGGCCCTTGCTTAAGGGGCTGGTTGGCTGACAGACAAACGTCTACTGGCAAGGGCGGCGAATCAGCCTGCTTCTTCCATAAATTCATTTGCGAATTTCTGTAGGATGCCACCCGCGCAATACACGGACACTTCTTCTGCCGTATCCAAACGGCAGAGCACAGGGATACGCTCAACGTCACCGTTGGCGCGGTGCATGATCAGCGTCAACTTGGCGCGGGGCGCCGGCGTGCCTTCCACATCAAAGGTTTCGGTGCCGTCAATGTTAAGGGTGTTGCGAGTAGTACCTTCTTCAAACTGCAAAGGCATCACCCCCATACCGATCAAGTTAGTGCGGTGAATACGCTCGAAGCCTTCGGCAACGATGGCTTCCACCCCGGCTAACGCCACCCCTTTAGCCGCCCAATCACGGGACGAGCCCTGACCGTAATCGGCGCCTGCGATGATGATCAGCGGCTGCTTACGCGCCATGTAGGTTTCAATGGCTTCCCACATGCGTTTCACTTCCCCTTCTGGCTCAACCCGAGCCAGGGAGCCCTGAATCACATTGCCATCTTCATCCTTGACCATTTCATTGAACAATTTCGGGTTAGCCAGCGTGGCCCGTTGTGCCGTTAGGTGATCACCACGGTGAGTCGCGTAGGAATTGAAGTCCTCTTCCGGCAAGCCCATTTTGTCTAGGTAAGCACCGGCTGCGCTGTCCAGCAGGATCGCGTTGGATGGCGACAGGTGGTCCGTAGTGATGTTGTCCGGCAACACAGCCAATGGACGCATGCCTTTCAGCGCACGGGCCTCAGCCATGGTGCCTTCCCAGTAAGGAGGGCGACGAATGTAAGTGGACTGCGGACGCCAATCGTACAGCGGGCTCGCCGCACGTACACCATCGTCCTTCTTCTCAAACATGGGGATGTATGTCTTGCGGAACTGCTCAGGCTTAACCGCCGACTTCACGATGGCATCAATCTCTTCATCCGACGGCCAAATATCCTTAAGCATAATCGGGTTGCCGTCCTGGTCATGGCCCAACACATCCTTCTCAATATCAAAACGGATGGTACCGGCAATGGCATAAGCTACCACTAGCGGCGGTGATGCCAAGAAGGCCTGCTTGGCGTAAGGGTGAATCCGGCCATCAAAGTTACGGTTCCCAGACAACACCGCGGTGGAGTAAAGGTCACGCTCAATCACTTCTTTCTGGATTTTCGGATCCAATGCACCAGACATACCGTTACAGGTGGTACAGGCAAATGCGACAACATCAAAACCTTGTTGCTGCAGCTCAGGCAGCAAACCGGATTCTTCTAGGTACATTTTTACCGTTTTAGAACCGGGGGCCAAGGAGCTTTTCACCCAGGGCTTACGCATCAGACCCAGCCTGTTAGCATTACGTGCCAACAAACCAGCACCAATAATATTGCGCGGGTTGGAGGTGTTAGTGCAGCTAGTGATAGCCGCGATGATCACCGCACCATCAGGCATCAAACCCTCTTCCTGCTTCCACTCCTTGGCGATGCCACGGCTACTCAATTCAGAGACAGGCAGCAGGGAGTGCGGGTTGGACGGGCCAGCCAGGTTACGCCCAACTGAAGCGAGATCGAACGACAGCACGCGCTCGTATTCCACCTCTTTCAGACTGTCGGCCCACAGGCCCGTTTCTTTGGCGAATTTTTCAACCAAGGCAACCTGATCATCTTCACGACCGGTAAGGCGCAAGTAATCGATGGTCTGATCATCGATAAAGAACATGCCGGCAGTGGCGCCGTACTCCGGCGTCATGTTGGCAATGGTGGCACGGTCGCCAACAGACAGGCTGTCCGCACCTTCACCGAAGAATTCAAGATAGGCGCCGACCACGCGCTCTTTACGAAGGAATTCGGTAAGGGCTAACACCAAGTCAGTACCGGTGATACCTGGGTGCAACTTGCCGGTCATTTCCACGCCGACGATATCCGGCAGACGCATCATGGACGGGTTACCCAACATCACATTTTCCGCTTCCAGACCACCCACGCCCACGGAAATCACACCCAGTGCATCCACCATGGGGGTGTGGCTATCGGTGCCCACACAGGTGTCCGGGAAAGCCACACCATCGCGCACTTGCACCACCGGAGACATTTTCTCCAGGTTAATCTGATGCATGATGCCGTTACCCGGCGGAATCACGTCCACGTTATCGAAGGCGGTTTTAGTCCAGTTGATAAAATGGAAACGGTCTTCGTTACGACGCTCTTCCACCGCGCGGTTTTTCTCAAATGCACCTTCTTCAAAACCGGGATGCTCAACGGCCAAGGAGTGATCCACAATAAGCTGAGTCGGCACCACCGGGTTCACCTGGGACGGATCGCCACCTTTCTCGGCGATGGCATCACGCAGGCCGGCCAGGTCTACCAATGCGGTTTGGCCGAGAATGTCGTGGCAGACAACCCGAGCTGGGTACCAAGGAAAATCCAGATCGCGCTTGCGCTCAATTAGTTGCGTCAACGCATCGTTCAGATCAACCGGTGCACAACGGCGCACCAGCTGCTCTGCCAAAATTCGTGAGGTATAGGGAAGTTTTGCATAGGCCCCAGGCTGGATCGCATCGACCGCCGCACGGGTGTCGAAATAGTCCAGCTCTGTGCCGGGAAGGGATTTGCGGTATTCGGTGTTCATAGCCTGGGGATCTCTTGTCTAGGTAAATCTTGGGTAAAACATTCGGCACTCGCGATGCGAGCATGACTTCCCGCAGGAGCCTACTCCTATCGCGGGAAGTCATGCTCGCAAAATGAAGCGCTTAATCTCGCTCTGCGATTGGCGTTACCGGGCGTAGTTCTTCACCGGTATAATCCGCGCTTGGGCGAATGATGCGGTTATCCGCACGCTGCTCCATCACATGGCCAGCCCAACCGGTCAGGCGGCTCATCACGAAGATCGGCGTGAACAGTTTGGTGGGAATGCCCATGAAGAAATAAGCGGAGGCATGGAAGAAATCTGCGTTACAGAACAGTTTTTTCTCGCGCCACATCACCTCTTCACAACGCACCGAGACAGGATAGAGCACAGTGTCGCCCACGTCCTGACTCAACTTTTCCGCCCACTCTTTGATGATGGCGTTACGCGGATCAGATTCAGTGTAGATCGCATGACCAAAGCCCATGATTTTCTCTTTGCGCTTAAGCATGCCCATCATTTCCTGCTCGGCATGATCTGCATCAGAGAACTTTTCAATCATGTCCATGGCCGCTTCGTTAGCGCCGCCATGC
The DNA here is from genome assembly GCF_000524665.1 of Alcanivorax sp. 97CO-5. NCBI lineage: Bacteria > Pseudomonadati > Pseudomonadota > Gammaproteobacteria > Oceanospirillales > Alcanivoracaceae > Alcanivorax > Alcanivorax sp. 97CO-5. The sequence goes on along the minus strand of NZ_KI965898.1, from coordinate 200,089 downwards.
AACGGCCCACGCAATGTACCAATGGCACCGGTAATACAGCTGTGGATGTCAGACAAGGTTGACGCACACACACGGGCGGTAAAGGTGGAGGCGTTAAACTCGTGCTCTGCATACAGGATCAAGGACACGTTCATTACGCGCTCATGCAACTCATTGGGCTTCTCACCGCGCAGCATGTGCAGGAAGTGTGCACCAATTGAAGAATCACCGGTGTTTTCGTCGATACGCACACCGTCATGGCTAAAACGGTACCAATAACAAATGATGGACGGGAAACACGCCAGCATACGATCGACGCAAGCTTCCTGGGTCGGGAATACGCCCATCACTGAAGTATCTTCTTGCTCAAGGTTACCCAACATGGAACAACCGGTACGGATAACGTCCATTGGGTGTGCATCTTTCGGAATTTGCTCCAGAACCGTTTTCAGTTCTGCAGGCAGGCTACGCAGACCTTGAAGCTTGGTTTTGTAAGCATCCAGCTCCGCTTGATTTGGCAATTTGCCTTTAAGGATCAGGTACGCCACTTCTTCAAATTCGCAGTTTTCTGCTAAATCCTTAACGTCGTAACCGCGGTAGGTCAGGCCGGAGCCAGAAACGCCCACAGTGGAAAGTGCAGTTTTACCAGCGACCTGACCGCGCAAACCTGCGCCGCCGAGTTTTTTTGCTTCAGCCATGATTTGTCTCCTTGTAAATCTATTTTCAACCGCCTTGGCGGAATCTATGTACTGCAAGAGCCGCATTTGAGCGACTCCTGCAGCAGGTCTTTACGGTGGTTGTTAACCCTTACCCTTGGCAAAGAGTGCGTCCAGTTTCTGCTCGTAATCGTGGTAATTGAGGAAATCGTACAACTCCATACGTGTCTGCATGATGTCCACCACGTCTTTTTGATGGCCTTGTTCGCGGATGCTCTGATACACCTGCAATGCAGCCTTGTTCATGGCACGGAAGGCACTCAGCGGATACAGCACCATATCCGCGCCTGCCTCGGCCAGCTCTTCACGGCTGAACAGTGGAGTGGCCCCAAATTCAGTAATGTTAGCCAACAACGGCGCATCACCTAGACCTTTCTTGAACGCTTTGTAGTCTTCCAAGGTGTGTACGGCTTCCGCGAAAATACCATCAGCTCCTGCGTCAATACAGGCGCGTGCACGCTCGATCGCCGCTTCCAAACCATCTTTTTGGAAAGCATCAGTTCGGGCAATGATGAAGAAATCATCATCAGTCTTACCATCGACAGCAGCTTTAACCCGGTCGACCATCTCTTCCTGGGAAACAATTTCCTTATTCGGGCGGTGACCGCAGCGTTTCTGGGCGACCTGATCTTCCAAGTGCACAGCGCCAGCACCCGCTTTGATCATTTCTTTCACGGTACGAGAGATATTGAACGCCCCACCCCAACCGGTATCAATGTCTACCAGCAGAGGGGTTTGCACGGCACTGGAGATACGGCGCACGTCTTCCAGCACGTCGTTCATGCTGGTCATGCCCAGATCAGGCATGCCGTAGCTGGCATTGGCCACACCACCACCGGACAGGTAGATAGCGCGATAACCAACCTGTTCCGCCATCATTGCCGCATAGGCATTGATGGTTCCCATAATTTGAAGGGGCTTTTCTTCCGCGAGCGCTTTGCGGAAGCGGCCGCCGGCGGTCAGGTTTGCTGACATGGCGTTCTCCTAGTTATCCGATTTCAAGGTTTCCGCCTTGTGGGCGGCATATTGGTTTTCAATGTTTTTGCGGGCACTGCTGATATGGCGGCGCATCAATAGCTCCGCCATCTCGCCATCGCGGGCCTCAATAGCCTCCACGATACGGCGGTGTTCATTAAGGGCTTTCTGCGGGCGATTCGCTACGGAACTGAATTGGTACCGGTACATGCGCACCAAGTGGTAGAGCTCGCCGATCAGCATCTGGCTGAGGGTGCCATTGTGGCTGCCCTGAATAATGCGGTAGTGGAAGTCCAGGTCGCCTTCACGCTGAAAATAGGCGGTATCTTGCTGCAAGTCTTGCTGCTGCTCATGTTGAGCCAGCACATCGTATAACCCCGCAACTTCTTGCGTTGACATTTGCTCGGCCGCCAAGCGCGCAGCCATGCCTTCCAGAGCTTCACGGACATGGTAGATTTCAATCAGGTCGTCAAAGCTCAGAGACGCGACACGAGTACCCACATGGACAACGCGTTCGAGTAACTTGCGGGATTCAAGACGGCGGATAGCTTCACGGAGCGGGCCACGGCTGACGCCATAACGGCCTGCCAACTCGGTCTCGCTGACCTTGGAACCGGGCGGGATCTCGCCACGCACAATATCATCCTGCAACAGGGAAAAAACCCGGTCAGCCAAGGTGCGTGAGGATTCTGGTACAGCAACAGACATAAAATAGCCCGATTGTTGACAATTTCAACGACCGAGCTGGACTTTACGCCCTCAAAGTAATGACTTCAAGGGCAATTGTTGACAATCGTCTCACCTAAGGCACCACAGTGTAAAAGGATCGTACCACCAGCGATATCATCGACACAGCATTGAACTAGGCCCTACGAAAGGGACACCAATATTCCTTGTTAATCTTCAGTCAGATCACGATTGCTATTATCGAGCGCACCCGCCGCTAGCCTCAGCAACAAAACGGTAGTGGCACACTTCGTATTGGCAAAGTGCAGATAATAAAACCCGCGGGCTGGCTATTTTGCGCATTGCTCTTGCCGGCGATGAACACACCACGACCTGCCTTGAAGAGGCCGGTAATCACGACACCAAAACGAGGCGACCATGGCGGCCTGTGTTCTGCGGTATAACCGTTACTCATCAGCAACAAGAATGGGCATCGTTGCATTACGCGGGTAGACTAGCGCCTCATTTTACTCTGGCAGCTCATGACTTACCCTTGCGTTTTTCAATCTGAAGGTAGCTTACGCTGGCTCGGTGAGCCGGATGCGGTATTGAGCGCCCAGTCATTGTCACAATTGCATGAGCTACGAGCCAACATAGAATACGCGCTAGCAAACGAATACTGTTTCGTTGCAGGCATACTGCCCTATGAAGTAGGGTCCGCATTACACGGATTACCTTGCGCCCCCTTTACTGCCTGGGCATACCTGTATAAAGACGCTCCCAGCCAGAACACACCTAACGCCGCTCTCGTCAGCACACCGACCGGCGCAGAAAACTTTGCCCTGGAGTCGGCATTTAAGCCGGAACAAACGCAACAAGCCTATTTGGCCAGCCTGTCACGGATCCAAGCCTATCTGCGCGCTGGCGACTGCTACCAGGTCAACTTAGCCCAGCGTTTTTCTACCCATTTCAGCGGCTCCACTCTCAGCGCTTGGCTTGGCTTACAACAGGCCCACCCCGCCCCACATAGCTGCTATTTCCAAACGGATGACGGCAACAGTGTATTCGGGGTTTCACCGGAGCGTTTTCTTTCCATCAGGAATCGACAGGTAGTGGCGGAGCCTATCAAGGGCTCTCGCCCGCGAGGCGCTAACCCTGAAGAAGATGGTCGGCTGGCGGCTGAGTTAAGAGCCAACCCCAAAGACCTGGCCGAGAATCTGATGATAGTGGATCTGCTACGCAATGATCTGGGGCTCAGCTGTGAATCGGGCAGCATCCAGGCTTCGCCACTATTTGAATTACGCCAGTTCAGCAATGTACAACACCTTGTCAGCACCATCACCGGCACCCTGAAAGCCGACATCACGCCGCTGGAGGCTCTATTCCGTGCCTTTCCTGGGGGGTCGATTACCGGGGCTCCCAAGCAACGAGCCATGGAAATCATCACCGAACTTGAGCCTGTCGCCCGTGGAGCCTATTGCGGTAGTTTCTTCTGGATGGACGATCAAGAGAACCTGGACAGCAACATCCTGATTCGCACTATGCAAACTGACGGAGATCGGATCTACTGCCATGGCGGCGGCGGAATCGTATTTGATTCAGACCCCTTAGCAGAATACGAGGAAAGTCTGTTCAAGGTGGAAAAGCTGATGCGGGCTCTTGAGGAAAGATTTCTTTAAGTGCCACTTTGTGCAGCGCGTGCTACGCAACACGCCAAATTTATTGGCCTGTTGCGTACAGCCTGCCACAACGTTACAGCGAAATATCGCGTTCGCTGGCCTTAATGATCTCTTTCTTCAAGTCTTCGTAGCTATGCACTGCAGGGAACTGCGGAAATTCGGCGATCACGTTATCCGGCGCATGGAACAAGATGCCCTGCTCAGCTTCCCCTAACATGGTGGTGTCGTTATAGGAGTCGCCGGCTGAAATTACCCGGTAATTCAGGCTGTGCAAGGCGATCACGGACGCTCGCTTCGGGTCTTTCTGGCGCAGTTTATAATCGGTAATGCGACCTTTTTCGTCCACTTCCAGACGATGGCAGAACAATGTCGGCCAGCCCAATTTCTTCATTAACGGCTTGGCAAACTCGTAGAAAGTGTCCGACAAGATGATCAGCTGGAAATTCTCACGGGCCCACTCAACAAACTCTTTAGCCCCGTCCATCGGGTCCAAGGTATCGATCACCGCCTGAATGTCGGGCAGGCCATAGCCATGCTCGTCCAGAATTTTCAGGCGCATACGCATGAGTTCGTCATAGTCCGGGATATCCCGGGTGGTGGCACGCAGCTCATCGATGCCGGTTTTTTCAGCGAAGTTAATCCAGATTTCAGGGATCAACACCCCTTCAAGGTCCAGGCACAACAATTCCACGGTGTTTCCCCTTTGGATAAGTTAAGGCGCGCACAATGTAGCGGCGCCCCCGCCGCTTTGCAACGGGGAAGCAGGTTTGGGTGTCATGCCCGTTGTGCTGGTGAGAAACCAATGCTTTGTCAATACAATCGCTTGCCACTGGGAGGAAAACCAGACGGCGCCATTAGGCCGCTAGCGAATAGGTAGCTCTATACTTTCAAATAACATTTCCCGCTCTTCCCGATTAGGAGCCTTGATAGCCGCATCCACTCGCTCCCGGGTCAAATGAGGAGCGAAGGCTTCTAAAAAGTCGTACATAAAACCGCGCAGAAATGTGCCTTTACGAAAGCCGATTCGGGTGGTGCTAGGCTCAAACAGGTGACTAGCATCCAGTGCGATCAACCCTTTGTCTTCCACTGGGTCGACTGCCATGTGCGCAATAATCCCCACCCCCATTCCCAGGCGAACATAGGTCTTTATCACATCAGCATCAGCGGCAGTGAAAACCACTTTGGGATCCAGCCCTTTATCAACAAAAGCGTCATCAAGCTTACTGCGACCGGTGAAACCAAATACATAGGTCACAAGGGGATAATCAGCTAGCGCCTCTAGCGTTAAAGGCTTTGTTGCTTCTGCCAGAGGGTGCCCTTGCGGCACTACTACGGTCCGGTTCCAGCGGTAACAGGGCATCATGATCAGGTCAGAGAACAAATCCAAGGCTTCCGTAGCAATGGCGAAATCCACACTACCGTTAGCGGCCATTTCGGAAATCTGCATGGGAGTGCCCTGATGCATGTGTAGCGATACATCAGGGAAAAGGCCAGTAAAATGACGAATAACGGGCGGCAAAGCATAGCGAGCCTGAGTATGTGTCGTGGCAATACTTAGCTCACCCCGGGATTCATCACGAAACTCCTGAGATACCCGGCGAATAGACTCCGTCTGCTGCAGGATTTCACCGGCAATCTGAAGAATAGCCTGCCCGGCGGGAGTAATATGGGTAAGGTGTTTCCCGCTACGAGCAAAAACCTCCACACCCAGTTCATCTTCCAACATACGGATTTGTTTACTGATACCGGGCTGCGAAGTATAAAGCGCCGCTGCGGTGGCTGACACATTCAGGTCATGGCGGGCCACTTCCCAGATGTAGCGTAGTTGTTGCAGTTTCATCCCTGTCTCCGCATTAAATCCGCAATTAGTTATAAAAATATAATCTATTATTCATTCAGCGCATAGCCAACCGTGTTTGGTAAGGCCATCTCGCACTGTGCCTGAGGCCAAGGCTAAACAGAAAATGATCACCCTGCTCAAGCTGCCACTCCTGCTTATTGTTAACGCTGTCGACTTCAAACGACCTATACAACGGTAATTCTCGTTCAATCCTGCGACGGCCCCTTCTTTGTATTGGAGATGCCATGGGGCACGTGACCTGCGGCCACATGTTCAGAAGCAGATTCACAATGCCCCTGCTGATCATCAAAAAACACGTCGGCACCGAAAGCCCGCAGGAATTCACCTTTAGATAATCCGCCCAAGAACAGACTTTCATCCAAGCGTATATCCCAATCGCGCAAGGTGCGCACCACACGTTCATGGGCAGGCGCACCACGAGCCGTAACCAAAGCCGTGCGAATGGGACACCCCGCCACCGGGAAGCTGTTCTGTAACTGATGTAGCGCCGCCAGAAACGGCTTAAAAGGCCCTCCATTCATAGGTTTTCTAGCCGCTTGCCGTTCATTCTCTGTAAATGCCGCTAGCCCGTCGCTCTGAAAAATTTGCTCCGACTCATCAGAAAACAACACCGCATCGCCGTCGAAGGCGATGCGCAAAATGCCATCCGGGCGCTGACACTGCCCCCCCGACAGAATCGTCGCCGCCGCATAACCGGCTTCCAGCACCTGTTGCACATCTCCCGGGTCCGTCGACAAAAACAAATGAGCACCAAATGCAGAGACATAACGATGAGGGCTTTCACCACTAGCAAATGCCGCACGGGTAATTGGTAGGCCATAGTGGGCAATGGAGTTAAACACCCGCAGCCCCGTATCCGAGCTATTACGCGATAACAAGATTACCTCGACCCGCCCTTTACCCTGCTCCAGCTCATTGATCGCCAACAATTTTTTTACCAACGGAAAGGCATCACCAGGCTCCAGCAAGTCGTCTTCATGCTGAACCTGGTAGTCCTGAAAGGCTTCTAGGCCTTCTTCAAGGTAAACCCGGTGGCTGTCTGAAAGATTGAACAAGGCCCGTGAGCTAATCGCGATGACCAATTTGCCATCGAACGTTACTGGCATAATTCCTGTCTCGGTCGTTGTTATAGGCTTCAGTATCCAGCCCTGCCAAACAAACCGCAACGCCAAGAGCCGACACTGCCTCGGCAAGTACGACATTCACCTAACAATGAAGGTAAAGGTAAAGGTAAAGGTAACGGATCAAGATAAAATAAATCCCCAGCTACCGGCACCCGTTTGTTCCTCAGGCATCCTCTAATTGATCAATGGTTGTTCAACGTTCATATGTGGCATAAAGTTGCAACAGCAAGTGCGTTGATCTGAGCCAGCGCTCATTAAGAGCCCGTTGGTCATTAACGAAACAATCCGTAGTGGAAAAAGGGAGTCATCCATGGCTGCTAGCAAGGTGAAAGATACTGTCGAGGAACTTCAGGCTCAGATTCGCAAGCTGGCTGAGCGCTTCGACAAGGAACGCGAAAAACAGATCGCACAACTGGAAAAGCAACTAGAGAAAGTGCGTGAAAGCCTCAATCAGCAACTGAAGCGCCAGCGCGAGTATTTCGCCAAGCTGGAAAAACTCCAAGCTGAGTACAGAGAAAAAGCCACTACCACCATAAAACGTCAGCTTGATCGCGCCCGCAAGACCGCTGACGACACGCGCAAACAGGTGGACGATTCCGAAGCTCGCAAACGGGTGCTGGAAACGGAAGTTAAAGTTCTCAAGGCCACAGCCAAGCAAGCGCACAGCCTAGCTCGCGTGATCGGCCAGTATGAAAAAGATTTGGAAAAACGCGCCAAAGAGATCCAACGCAAGGTAGCTCCCAAGAAAGCCACAGCAAAAAAAGCCCCGGCCAAGAAAGCTCCGGCCAAGAAAAAGGCCGCTGCCAAGAAAGCACCCGCTAAAAAGGCCGCAACCAAAAAAGCTCCAGCCAAAAAGAAAGCGGCAGCCAAAAAAGCCCCTACAAAGAAAGCCGCAGCCAAGAAAGCTCCGGCCAAAAAAGACGTTTAAATAGGCTTTGAACCGACCATGAAAAAACTGCCCTTGGGCGGTTTTTTCATGCTTGCTAGAAGTCGATAAGGACGCTCCCTTAGCATAAGGCCGACAAGCCTCATCAACACTCAACCCGTAAATACGCTAGACGGCACCATACGAGCCAGAGAGCAAATTTATGTCAGTCAGCATCTCCATTCCGCGTCCGCAAGCGCCAACAAATGCTCAAGCCCATGAGATGGGTCTGCTCTACCCTCTGGCCGCTAGCTCAGCAATAGCGTCTCGCTAGTAAACTCTTGGCTGGTGAATACAACCCCCGCAGAGCAATCGGGCCATTACTGAATCGAACCGGCGAGAGCAGGCCAATTGTCTCACTGCAATAATCCACCGCCTTGGTCTAGGTGTCACGCCCGCTCGCTTGTCTGCGCCCCCCGTAGACGCATCATGCAGTGAAAGAGTTGTTAGGTTAAGGGGCTTGTGTATTTGCCCAGCGACTAGCGGTTCGCTGCAAAGAGATAACGAAAGGGCCCATAACCTTGACCAGTATCACCGGATGTTGAAAAGCGCCCTGGGAATTGCCTATGATGACGAGCTTTTAGAACTTAAGGCAATATGCGGAAAACCCGTGATCAGTGCGTTCAGTTCTGCTTCATGGGATGATCCACTTCGTCTGAAGACCCAGCCAACTATATCGGTGCTCTGCCGCAAGAGACCATGAGTCCGAAAGACGACGTGCAACGTTTTTTCATCCATACTTGTACAACCGCGCTAACAATACGCTCTAAAAAATAATGCCTCCTTAACGGGTGCGTCCCCGAGCTGACTGCCACGCAGTACATTGAAATTTCCCAAAGCTTTTGCAGAACAGGAACACAGGACAAGTGACTAATAATACTGGAATATTTACGCTGGGACGGCTGCCGTTATCTCTAGCCATCGTGGCGTGTCAGTCCTTGTATTCACTGGCATACGCACAGGACCCCGTTACTTTTCCTGACCAGCTGCGCCCCGCCGAAGGCACTTACCGAGTTGTGGTCAGCGGCATTCCTGTAGGGCTCAGCGCCACTATCCGTCTGGAAAAGGCAAACCCTGGATATCGTCTTCATTTCAACGTCCAGAACCGGTTGTTTAGCCATCAAGAAAGTGCTCATTTTAACTGGCAGAACTGCACTGCTACGCCTTATTACTATCAACACGCCAGTGCCGGCTTCGGCATTGAAAGGGGCGGCGAAATTCGCTTTGACTGGAGCACAGGGCAAGCACTGGGAAGTAAAGCCACCTATCGCTTGGCTGAGGCCACCCTGGATGCCCTTAGCGTAGCCATGGTAGCCCGCTGTCACATGGCAAACGGCGATGATTCATTTAGCTACGCCGTCGCAGAACCCGATGGCATGGCTGAATATCACTACGTTTCATTGGGCAACGACTCGCTTAAAACCCCTGCTGGCACCTGGAAAGTCACAGGCCTAGAGCGAGAATATGCTGAACGAGGCCGTCATTCCGAATTCTGGGCTGCGAAGAAACTGGATTACTTTATGGTTCGAATGGATCACCGAGAAAACCCATTCATTCGCGGCCGAATTGAACTTACCGATTTTCGCTATTTAGATGAGCCTGACAACAACAGTACACGCCATGATGGGAGCACCGTAACCAGCCGCTGAACCGCATCACCTACCACCACCTCCTGCTCTTCTTCCAACTGCCAACGATAATTGTCTTGGTTATGTCGGGCACGGGCGGTCAAGCCTTGTCGCGTATCTCCACGATCGAACTGCTGACAGATCTGAGCAAATTGATGGATATCTGACACATCCACTTTAGGTGAGATATCGGCAGGCAGGCTGTCCAACAAAGCGCTGATCCGAATCGCTGCCTCACTTAGCTCTACCTGCTTTTGATTAACTACTCGGCAGAGCACTTCCAGGCTATCGAGTATTTGCAAATACTGCGCTTCGCTACGGGCCATTTCTGCCTGTTTTTCAATGCGGCGGTGACGCACCATCCAAATCTTCCAGATCAACACCCCCAACAATCCGCCAATCATCAACCCAATAACAATTGCCAGAATTACTTGCCCGGCCATGGCCATACCTGGTCCTCCCGGAAGACACAATCCACCCGATGAGGGCTTCGCGCTTCCATCAATAATTTACGTTGGCGCCAAGCCGGCAGCTGCCACTGCTGGTCGTCGACGCGCTCATAACCCTGGGCTAACAGAGCCTCTGTGATCTTCTTTAGCTGACCCAGAGCTAAATCTCGGCTGCTCAGTGGGCCCTGACGATGAATCCGATCGATGCTTAATGTTCCGGCAAGGCAAACCAGATACCAGCTGTTCTCTCCCACCGAAAGCAGGTGAAATTCGATGCGACGAGGTTCTAAACACCGGTCGCACCCCGCCGCTGAAGGTCGATACAGCCATGATTGAAAATTGCCTACCATAACGCCATTGTACGTTGCACAGAGCATACGTTCACACTATTCCCCGGAGGCCTATTGAACGCTGACTTGCCTGGCTGGCTGGCGCCACTTGCGCAACAACTTGAACCCTGGTTGCCTGCGCTGACCATTACCGGAGCCATCATGGCCGTAGCCTCGCTGGTTGCGCTACCTTGGTTTTTGGTGCGCATACCCGAAAATTACTTTACCCAGGCGTATTCTCCCCACCAGAACCGAGGCGTTATTGCATGGCTGTTCTGGCTGTTACGTAACATGTTAGCGCTACTATTACTCATTGCAGGCATCATCATGCTGGTGCTCCCAGGCCAAGGTTTACTCACCATTCTGATAGCCATAATGAGCAGCACATTCCCAGGGAAATACCGTTTGGAAAGCGCTATTATGCGCCGCCCCGGGGTTTTCCGGGCCGCCAACTGGATCCGGGCCAAATACCACCACCGCCCGCTGGAACACCCTGATGCCTATAACAAGGAGCCTACCCATGGCCGTTAACAGCGCCGCAATCCGCTGGCTTGGTGATCACCTGCAATTGCTAGATCAACGTTGTCTGCCCACCGAAACGCTGTGGTTGGACATCCGCGATAGCCAACAAGCAGCCGACGCCATCCGTAACATGGTCGTGCGTGGCGCCCCCGCCATTGGCATCACTGCAGCCTATGGCCTAGCCCTAGAAGCTCAAAGCATGGGCAATGACGCATCCTGGGTTACACTGCAAAATGCGGTTACCACCCTAGCAGACAGCCGGCCAACGGCGGTGAACCTTTTCTGGGCACTTGAACGCCTGCAGCGCTATGCGGGGGACTTACAAGGTAAGGCGCTGGCACAGGCTCTGGCCGAGGACGCTGAAGCGATTCATCGCGAAGACCTCGCCGCTAACCAGGCCATGGGCGAATTCGGTGCCGACCTGTTGCCCAGCGGCGCCACCGTCTACACCCACTGCAATACCGGTGCTCTAGCGACCGGCGGGCATGGCACCGCTCTGGGCATCATTCGCAGTGCCTGGGCGCGAAATCAACTCACTGGCGTGTTTGCCGGCGAAACCCGCCCTTGGTTACAGGGCAGCCGGCTGACCAGCTGGGAGCTGCTAAACGATGGCATTCCAGTGACGCTGGTGGCGGACAGCTGTGCCGGCCAACTGATGCAGCAGGGGAAAATCCAAGCCGTTATCGTAGGCGCAGACCGTATCACCGCCAATGGTGATACTGCCAACAAAATCGGCACCTACAATCTGGCCGTTTTGGCCCAACATCACAATATTCCCTTCATCGTGGCTGCTCCCGTCTCAACGCTGGACCCGGCCCTGCCCAATGGCAGCCATATTGTGATTGAAGAACGGGACGCTAACGAAGTGCGCAACGTGCAAGGCAAGTCATTAGCCCCTGAACATTGCCCGGTATATAACCCAGCCTTTGATATCACCCCCGCGCAATTGATCACCGCCATCGTTACCGAGCGAGGCGTTGTCCACTGCCCGGATACGGCCAAAATTAACAGCCATCTGGCTCAGACCAAGGAAAGCTAGCATGCCTGAGCGCCCCTACTCTACCACTGTCTTCCGCGACGCTGCCCGAGCACTGGCGGCCACCGGACAACGGATTTACGCTAATGGCTGGTCGCCTGCCACCAGCAGTAATTACTCTCAGCGGCTCAATACCGACTTTGCCGCCATTACTCAATCTGGCAAAGACAAAGGCCTGCTGCGAGAAACGGATATCATGGCTGTGAACATGGACGGCCAGCCGGCTTCCAGCGGCAAGCCCTCTGCAGAAACCTTGCTGCATACCCAACTTTACCGCTTCGATGGCAACATTCAGGCGGTACTTCACACCCATAGCCATGCCTCCACCGTGCTGACCATGCACTGGCCCGCTAACAGCATTACTTTAGAAGGTTATGAGCTACTCAAAGCCCTGCAAGGGATTACCAGCCATAACAGCCGGTTAACTATTCCTGTATTTGAAAATACCCAGGATATCGCTGCCTTGGCAGCCAAAGTCGATCAGCAAATGCGCACCGGCCACATCAGCCACGCCTATCTTATTCGCGGCCACGGCTTGTATACCTGGGCTAACGATCTGCCAACCTGTTACCGGCAGCTGGAAGCATTGGAAACCCTGCTGGCCATTGAATTGGAATGCCGAAGGCTGCATGGCAGCTAAATCAGCATTGTCTCAATGTGCTAATGAATATTGCAGATATGGAGAACCGGCTATGCATAGCGAACTGAAAGTCTTTTCTGATCAGGCCCCCGGGCGAGTGGAGCAACACCTCACCGACAAGGCCGCCATGGCGCGGGTACTGGCCAGCGCTGGGATACGCTACGAACAATGGCAAGCGAACCAAGCTCTATCCGATGACCCTCAGCAAGATGAAGTCATCCAAGCTTACCAGGCCGATATTGATCGGCTGATTGCCGATGAAGGTTACCAAACCGTAGATGTGGTCAGCATGGTGCCTGATCATCCGGAAAAGACTGCCTTCCGACAAAAGTTTCTGCACGAGCATCGTCACAGTGAAGATGAAGTACGTTTTTTTGTAGAAGGCCAGGGCCTCTTCACCCTGCATATCAACGGTAAGGTTTACGAAGTGTTGTGCAGTAAGGGCGATTTAATAAGCGTACCGGCCAACACGCCGCACTGGTTTGATATGGGTCCAGAACCACGCTTCGTCGCCATTCGCCTGTTCAACAACCCGGATGGCTGGGTGGCTAACTTTACCGGAAGTGAAATTGCTCAACAGTTTAACCGGCTCGCTTAAACCCGATACTTGCTAAGGCGTTTAGCCTAGCCGTTCTTGTGCAGCCACACACTCACGTCATCGGTCCCGACACTCAAGCATGGAAGGAAACGGCATGATCAACGCCATCATCACAGATATCGAAGGCACCACCAGCAGCATTGCATTTGTGAAGGAGGTGCTGTTCCCCTATGCCGCCAAGCGGTTTCCCGATTTTCTCGCGGATCACTGGGATCATCCTTGCGTTCAAGAGCAAATAAAAGCCGCCGAAAAGGAAAGTGGAGAAACGCTGGGCTCCGCTAATAAAGCCGCCGCGCTTTTCCTGCGCTGGATAGAGGAAGACCGCAAGGCTACCCCGCTGAAAACCCTGCAAGGCATGATCTGGAAAGCCGGTTACGAAAATGGCGACTATACCGCCCATATGTATCCGGACACTGCGCCGGCTCTGAAAAAATGGCATCAGAAAGGCATCGCTCTGTACGTGTATTCCTCCGGGTCCATCACCGCACAGAAGTTATTCTTTGGCTACAGCGATGCCGGTGATCTCACCGGGCTGTTATCTGGTTATTTCGATACCACCACTGGCCCCAAACAGGAGACAGACAGCTATCGGAAGATCCAGCAGGCGATTGATAAACCCGCCAATACCTTACTGTTTCTGTCCGATATCGAAGCGGAATTGGATGCTGCTGCTGAAGCAGGGTTTAACACCTGCCTACTGGACCGGCAACAGGCAGGGTTGGAAAGCCGTCACCCGGTGGCCAGCAATTTTAACCACATCAATCTAGCGGATTAGACGCCGACGGGGTCGGGCCCTGGCAGCGCCACACCACAAACTTGGCATTACTGGCCAACACGGTCACCGACGTAAAACGACGTGCCAACACCTTGTGGTAGCCAAGATGGCGGTTACCGATGACTCGCAACTCCCCCCCCGGCACCAGTGCTGTGGCCGCCTGATTGAATAATCGCCGTGCCACATGGTCACCGACCACGTACCCATCATGAAACGGAGGGTTGAGCAAAATACAGTCGAAGCGTTGCTCCAGGCCAGCCAAACCATCGCCAAGATGGAAATGACTCTCCGCATCAGAAAAATAACGCGACACATTATCGCGGGCGCTCTCCAGCGCCAGCCAGGACTCATCACAAAAGGTGACCCTGGCCGCGGGATTGGCTTTCAGCACGGCCATGCCTATCACCCCGTTTCCGCAACCCAAATCGGCCACTTTAGCCCCCGTATGCAAAGCCTCAGGCAGGTGGTCTAGGAAAAATCGTGCGCCAATATCCAGTTGCTGCTGAGCAAACACGCCCGCGTGCACGGTCAAGCGCCACTGCAGTGCGTCTACCCGGCAAGGGTAGTCGGTATCGGCCAATACCCGCCCCGGCGCCTGGGCACTGAACAAGCGGGCTTTTTTCCATCCATATTCCGCCCGACCATTACCTAGATACCGTTGCATCAATGGCACTAGCTGCCGTGGCAAATGCTTATCCATGCCCGCCAACCATATCGGCACACCCTTTGGAAGATGCCCGCTTAACCATTGCAACTGCCATTGCAGAAGCGCAATGGACTTAGGGACACGCATAATGACCTGATCCGGGCTCTGCTTGGGCGCATCAAGCGGCCAGCAAAAGAGGAAATCGGGATCGAGTCCATTGTCTACGGCATTCGCCCGAGCAGCCGCTGCCGCGGTATACGAATCGCCACTACTCTCAACGTCAAGGGCGCTCGCTGCCGCCTGTTGCAGAGCTAAGCAAAGCGCTCCTTGCTGATCATTAAGCACCAGGGTTTTGGGCGCATTATCCCCATTCCCCAGAGCCTGCCCTCGTTCAGCTAACGTATTGAGCAGATACAGATCGGCGTTATCCCAGGCTTGCAGAGTCTCGTTGCGCCGACGCGGCCAGCGCTGCAAGCAAAGCTCGCCCCAAGGGTGGTGAAAAGGCGTCATCGTTGTCCTGTATTCATAGCAAAAGCAAGCGGGGCGCATTTTGCCCGTTACCTGCAGGATTGGCCAGAAACTGCGCAACCGGGCTTTGCCACGGGATTTAAGTATGGCATTTTTTAGATTGGCTGCTAGAATGCGCAGCCATCGGAGTATAGCTCAGCTTGGTAGAGTACTACGTTCGGGACGTAGGGGTCGCAGGTTCGAATCCTGCTACTCCGACCAATTTAAAAAGGCCGCTAATCAGCGGCCTTTTTTGTGGGCTTATCGGTGATGAGAACAGAGGTTTCGTAACTTAATAACTAAGCCTTAATAACAACGCCATAGCCGTAAGCCGACACCCTACGCAAAGTCAGAGCCGCTATTGTCCCAGCCGTCGTTTGGTAAGACCGGTAGCCTGAGCATCCAGCGGATTCTCCGGCCACGGGTGTTTGGGGTAACGTCCGCGCAGATCCTTGCGCACCGCTGCGTAGTTTTCTGCCCAGAACCGGGCCAGATTATCGGTGATGGCTGCCGGGCGGCCCGCCGGCGTAAGCAGATGCACCGTAATCGACAGGGCACCACCAGCCAGTGCCGGTAGCGTTTTCAAGCCGAACAACTCCTGCAGTTTGGCGGCCAGCACCACCTGCTCACCGGTATAATCTAGCCGCACACTGCGCCCGGTGGGAATCACCACACTCTCTGGCATGTCCTGTTTCAGTTGGCGCTGCTGCTCCAGAGTTAAAAGGCTCGACAGTGCCACTCCCAGCGGCAGTTTTTTCAGATCTGCCACACTGCGCATTCCTGCTAGATACGGTGCTAACCACTGTTCTAGATCAGACAACAATCCTGCCTCACTCACATCCGGCCAGTGCCCATCTGGCTGCACGCAAGCCAAACGAACAACCCGTGCCTGCCATTGCCGCCAGGACTCATCCCAGGGCAGCACAGCCAGTCCCAACTGACGAATACCGGCTAACAGCCCGGTTATCCGTTGCTCGCTATCCAGCGACGTCAACGTCTGGCTTTGCAGCACCAGATTGCCCAGCATCCGCTCACGGCGACCACTCACACGCTGCCTCTCTGCATCCCAGCCGACCTGTTCTCGCCACACCCCATGCTGCTCCTGGGCAGCCTCGACTTCGGCTTCTGTCAGTGGCCAAGCGAGCCGAATACGCGCGTCTTTAGGCTGACCATCGGTATCCATCACCAGCAGCCATTCCGTGCCCTGCAAACTGTCACTATCGTGTAGAAACAGGCCGGGGCCATCGGCCATTTGATAACGCCCTCGACCACCGCTACGCCGGCGACTGATCTGTAACGGATACACTGAGGCCAACAACGTCCCCATCGCATCACGCCAGCGCTGTTCGGAATGGCCGTTATTGGTTTTCAGGCGCCGCGCCTCGGCCAGCACTGCCCCAAAACGCTGAGGTTGATTCTCCAGCGCTTCCAGCCGTCGCCTCAGGTCCACTCCCTCGCCAGGGAGAATATCCCGCTCGGACAGCAGCGCAACCAGCTGAGCTGCGGGCTCCGCCAATCCGGCTTCGCCTGCAACAATCAATAGTGACGCCAGTGACGGGTCCACGGGCAGCTGCGCGATGGCCTCTCCTCGTGAGGTCAGCGAGCCATTTTCGTCTAAAGCACCCGCGCTTTGCAGCCGCTGCACCGCACTGTTCCAGGCCGCTTGAGGGGGCACATCCAACCATGGCATTTGTTGCGGTTCACGACAGCCCCAGCGGGCCAAATCTAGCACCAGACGATCAAGCCCCACGCGCTGAATTTCCGGCAACTGATAACGTGCCAATACCTCCGACTTCCCCCACAAGCGGACACTGTGACCTGGGCCCAACCGCCCGGCCCGACCACTGCGCTGACGGGCATTGGCCTCACTGATACGGCGGGTCACCAGCCGACTGCGATGCCTTGCCGGATCATAAACCGGCTCACGGGCAAACCCGCTGTCAATCACATGGGTCACTCCCTCAATGGTCAGGCTGGTTTCCGCCACATTGGTGGTCAGCACGATTAATCGCGGTTCAGTGGCCGCAAGCGCCAACACCTGCTGTTGCTTATCCAGCGGCAACCCCCCGTGGAGTGAGGTGACCGGTGTAGTACAACCACACTGATTTAACTGACTGGCAACCCTGCGTATATCCCCCTGACCCGGCAGAAAGACTAGCATCACGCCAGCGGTGTCAACCAACGCCATGACTTGCTCGGCACAATGATCCCGCCAATCCTCGCGCGCAGAAACGGGCACATAGGACACCGTTACCGGGTAGCTCTGCCCTTCGCTGCGTATCACCGGCGCTCCAAGCAAATGTTCCAGCGGCCCGCAGTCCAAAGTGGCAGACATCACCAGCAAGCCCAAGTCCAAACGAAATGCCTCACAGGTCTCCAACATTAACGCCAGACCAAGATCCGCATTCAGTGACCGTTCATGAAATTCATCAAAGATAACCAGGCTGACACCGGGTAGTTCCGGGTCATTGAGTAACATGCGCGTGAGTACGCCTTCAGTCACCACTTCCAAGCGAGTGTGTGCACTTACCTGGGTGTCAGTACGGGTGCGATAGCCCACGGATCGCCCCACCGGCTCCCCCCGCTGGGAGGCCATAAAAGTGGCCACGGAGCGTGCGGCCACCCGGCGTGGTTCCAGCATCAATATTTTGCCGTTGGCACCCCACTCACTGTCCAGTAGAGCCAGCGGTACACGAGTGGATTTCCCGGCGCCAGGTGGCGCTTCAAGAATGGTACGATTGTACCTTTTTAACGCTTTTAAAAGCGGCTCAATCGCGTTATCTACCGGAAAAACTCTCGCCATTCGTTACGTCCGCCCTCGTTTCTCAGTGACCGCCGTCACGCTGACACTTTTCGCCACACGCTGATACGTGTAACAAGCAAAACCTATGCTATATTCTGTGCACAAACCTAATAATTAATAACTAACACATATAGTGATTTATGCTGAATGATTTGGGGATTCCTGAGCATCTAATCTGGAAACTGAACCATTTTGACAACCATAAACGGGCGGTCAATTTTATCAAACAGTTCCAAGACACGCTGTGTGTCTACAGTGCACCGGTACAGCAGCTTTATACTAACTACGACATTTCACTGCCGGATGGCGATGATCGTTCGATGATTATTCTGCCCAACCCCTACGCATACCATGACACCTTCAACAGTATTAGTGACACCAGTGTGCATGCCAGCGGCATGTATATTGTCCCAGGGGATTTGTTTGGCAAGGAGGGGTTATACCTGACCCTGCGACTACTTAAGTACGGCAAACGTGTTATCAGGCCGGTACCGCTGAAAGTTGGATTGTGGGCGCTAATGAAAAAAGGAACCAACGAGATTCCTTTCCTCCCGGTAATTACTAAAGGCGATTTACGCGCGTTTCGTAAGGACTCCCCCTGCTTACATCTCCACCGCATTCAACCGTCGAAGCTGGGGCATCGCTCTCCCATGGAGGTAAAAGCCATCCAGCAAGTGATTCGCGATAGGCTTAAAGTGTATATGTAACAATACCCGAGGCCTGACGCGCATCAGCTAGCGGCTTTTATGTTTCCTGGGGTTGATCACAATAATAATGCAACAGCTGAATCTAACACTGCAAACCGCTGCAGGCTCGGCCTCAAGCCACGATCCCGGTTTTCCTGGATCACGCAGATGAGTTGATCCGTTCCATGAATCCACGATCCAACCCTGCTCTCGAGCGGTGCCAATTCATCCCAGAACAATTGAACTCAAGGGGCTTACTCTGCCCGCTCCAACGTTTTCTTGTACCTTACCGTGCGCATTTTTCGTTTCCTGCAACACCCCCGAAGTAACCGTTAAACGAACACCAACGTACCCGTCTGTGGCTAGCCGGCTAATCCAATAATTTGCACAAGCGATTACGTAAGCCACGTAAATGGCGCATTTGCTGTTTGCCGGGTTTTTGCTGCGGATCGTACAGCGACCGTTGATAGTAGCGGGCCCAGTCATGGGCCGGGCTTGCGGCCCGAGGCCAGCGTTCAGCAATGGCTTCAGCCAATAATGAAGGGGTTAACCCAGGTGACAGCCTCAACCCTCGGCTCTGAACATGTTGATATAGATGCCAGAATTCCTTTTCCATTGAGGATTGACGATGCGCCGGGGTATGCCAAAACAGATACAGGCCATACAACCCCAACAACAACGCAATAGACACTATCAACGTTACGGCCAACCGTAGGGGGGTGACCTGCCCAAGCAACTTGCCGAGTACGGACAGTTGTAACTGGCTGTCATAGCCAAGCACCCAGGTCTGCCAGCGAAAATCCACATAATCTGCCCACTCACGCATGGCCCCCAGCAAACCACTGCCAGCAAAAGCATCCAACTCAATCCCGCTTAGCCCCGTCCCGGATTGTTCATCTTCAAGAGCCGCCCTCAACCCGTGTTCCACCCGCTCCGGGGCCACCGCTCCGGTTGGGTCTACCCGCACCCATCCTTGCCCCTCCAGCCAGACCTCACTCCAAGCATGGGCGTCATACTGGCGAACCAGTAAGTGAGACCCCAGGCTATTCTGTTCCCCGCCTTGGTAGCCCACCACCACCCGAGCAGGAATGCCCGCAGCCCGCATAAGAAAAGTAAAGCTGGAAGCATAGTGCTCACAGAAGCCCTTGCGCGAACGGAACAAGAAATCGTCGATGGGATCGGCCACCAGTTTTGGCGGCCGCAGTGTGTAGTGGAAAGGTTGCTGACGAAAATAGGCAAGAGCCTGCTGCACCACTGCCGTATCTGCGTCGCTATCTAGGCGCCACCGCTGAGCCAGCCCTCGAGCCCGGCGACCGCTGTCATCCGGAATCGACAGCATCAACGCTTCTTCCTGGGGCGCCAATGGCAGCCGACGGGTCGCCGCTGGCACACTGACCACCCGGTAGCTCTGTCGCTGACTGACCGGATTATTTGACACAAGTCGCATATCCCGGGCCAAACTAACCCCCTCGCCACTCACGAAAGGTACCGGCATGGCAAACAGCCAACGGCGCTGGGTGGGCTCGACAATCACTTGGTAGGCGTAACTATTGCCGTCGCTACGTCCAGCGGTAAGCGCCGTCATCCAGTCCGGCGCGTTCCCGCCGCCACGATACAGATAGCTCTCTTTGTCCATGCCTTTGGGAATAGCCTGCTGCCAGGCGCGGCCATCGAAATAACTCAGAGTGAGCCCCCGCCAGTAGCGTTGCGCCGGGGGCGGCATCTCGCCCTCAAAGGCAACCCGGAACGCTAGGGCGGACGACTCTGATAGCTCACTAATCTGTCCCGGTGCCATGCTGTCTGTCATCCCGGTGCGCGCTTTACCGCTGCCCACCTGCATATTCCATAATGGGGCGACCCTGGGCACCAGCACAAACAGAATCAGCATCAACGGTATCGCCTGGGCCATAATCACCGCGGCACGTTTAAGATGCTGCCCCCCGCTGGCGCGGGTATCGCTGTGATTAATCCCCGCCAAGCACGCGGTGAGCAGCACCATGCACAACAACACGTAGAGGAACATCAGCGGGCTTTGCGAAAATAGCAACGACGTGGCGCAGACAAAGAAACCCAACACTAACAACACATAGGCATCGCGCTGGCTCACTACCTCTAGGTATTTGAGCCCAAACAGCGAAACCAGCAAGGCGACCCCGGCTTCCGGCCCATAAAGGCGGCCAAAACTATAAAAGGTGAGCGCCACCACAGCCATTAATAGCAGGCTGCGAATAATACGACCGGGGAGCGCCATTCGTTGCCGGTTCACCAGTGCGCGGATCACCACCACCAGCGCAAATAAACCGGTCTGCCAAAGCGGACCTTTGAGCAGCTGGGGTATCGCACAGAACGTCACCGCAAGCGTCAGCCAGAGCTGAGTGTGGGAAGGGACCTGGTAAATGCGCGCCATCAGAACTCCGGGTAACAGGCCAACGCATCCAGCAAGCGCCAGCGGTGCACATCACCGGTGTCCGGTGCTAATGTCAGCCCCGGTAGCACCAATCCATAGGGCTGATGTTCCCGGTCTAGCTCAAGCACCCAATGACACAGAATAGAAAGCCGCTGCTCATCTGCTAGACCTTCCAGCTTGTCCCAACGCAACCAGAGCCGACCGCCCACAGGTTCTTCGAACAACTTGGTGTTTAGGCCTCTGCCTCGAGCATAGCCTTTCCAGTCGATCTTGCGCAGCGAGTCGCCGGGAACGTAACGGCGCAGCCCCTGAAATTCTTCGTTACCGGACTGGCCACTGCTGAAGGCCCTCTGATTATTTTTGCCGCCATCTGCCGGGCAGTTTTCATTTTCCTGGGGGCTAGGCCAGGCAAGGCAATAATGATCCAGTGTCACATAAGACCAGCTGCGTAGCAGGCCAAGAGGAAACCGGCTTTCCACTTTTAACCGCGGCGCGGTTATTTTTCCCCGCCGTGGCAGAAACAAATTCAACCACAGGCTTTCCTCCTCCCCTGCCATAACGCTGACCTGCTGAGCGGCCTGCCCCGGCCAGTACAACCAGACACAATGATGGGCTCGCTGCTCGGCGAATAACACCACTTCCAGCGCCCCTTCTTCGCCACTGAAACCGGACTCTGCCGTGCCATTGCGCAAGCCAAGAGCCGATAAATTGCGAAAGGTATGGAGGATGGTAACCAGAAATAAACTCGCCATTAGAAACGACAGAGCCAAGATCAAATTATTTTCATAGTTAATGCCGCCAATGAACAGCAGCCCGGCCACTAACAGATAGAAAAAACCGTAACCGGTAGGAAAAATAAAAATGCGTTTCTGATTCAGCACTATCTGGCGGGCAGCGGGTAAACGGCGCGTCAACCACCGTTCATAGAGTCCACGCACCCCAAGGGGAAATTTCACCGCGGCACCTTAACGCCGTACCACAGGCACGGACTGCAGCAAGGACTGGCTGATGGCCGCCACACTGCCTCCCTGCCGGACACTCAACCGGTGCTCTGCCACAGAGGCCCAAACAGCCTGAACATCTTCCGGCAATACGTAGTCACGACCGGTTATCAGCGCCCAGGCGCGTGCGGCTCTCAACAGGCCCAGCCCTGCACGGGGTGACAGCCCCGCAACAAAGCGATCATCCGAGCGGGTGGCGTCCAGCAACCGCTGTACATAATCGAGAAGTTCACGTGTTACCCGAATCTTGCCCACGACCTGGGCCAGCTTCATCAAACCTTCACCATTGATTACCGCTTTCAACTCACGGACCTGCTGACGCAAATCACCGCCGGCGAGCAGTTCCAGCTCCACATCGGGGGCGGGATAACCCAAGGAAATACGCATCAGGAAGCGGTCAAGCTGGGACTCTGGCAACACAAAGGTGCCAGCCTGATCTATCGGGTTCTGGGTCGCGACCACAAAAAAAGGCGCCGGCAAAGGGCGAGTGACACCATCCAAAGTCACCTGCCGCTCTTCCATGGCCTCCAGTAAAGCGCTTTGGGTTTTCGGCGTGGCCCGGTTGATTTCATCGGCCAACAGCAGCTGAGTAAATACCGGGCCTTCGCGGAGAGAGAATTGCTGGGTGGTAGGGTCAAAAACGGAAACGCCGAGAATATCCGCTGGCAGCATATCGCTGGTGAACTGTACTCGGCGGTAATCCAGCTGGAACACTCGAGCCAACGCATGAGCTAAGGTAGTCTTGCCCATGCCCGGCAGGTCTTCGATCAGCAGGTGGCCACTGGCCAGCATGCAGGTCAGTGCCAGTTTCAGTTGCTCTTCTTTGCCCAGCACAACGCGGCCCACCTGGGCCAAGGCTTTATCCAATGCCTGCATTATGTCCCCTTAACCCCGATTTCTTACCAAAACACTCCAAGGTTGCAAGCTGCAACGCAAGCTAACGCTGTGCAAAAGAGTGTGGTTTAGCTCGCGGGATTCAGTAGAGCCTTCAAACGTGGAAAGTTGAAAAAAGCAAAGCGTGGAAACTTTATCGCACCTCCCAAGGTTGTACCTTGGCTATGCGCTGGCTAACGCCTTGAGGCCGCGGCTCAGGTCTGCCTTCAGATCGTCTATTCCTTCTAAGCCAATGGCCAGACGAATGAGATTCTCGGTTACTCCAGCTCGCTGCTTTTCTTCTTTGTTGACCCGCCCATGCGTTGTTGTCGCCGGGTGAGTCACTGTTGTTTTAACATCACCCAGGTTAGCGGTAATAGAAATCAGGCGAGTGGCATCAATAAAGCGCCAGGCGGCCTGACGATCACGATTGCCGGCGGCGTCTTCCACCTCAATGGACATCACTGCACCATAGGCCGACTGTTGGCTGCCGGCTAGGTCATGCTGCGGGTGACTTTTCAACCCTGCGTAATGCACCCGGGCAACCCCCGGCTGTACTTCAAGCCATTCGGCCAGTGCCATGGCCCGCTCACTCTGTGCCTGCATGCGCAAACTTAGCGTTTCCAGGCCCTTGATAAAGACCCAGGCATTAAACGGGCTCATGCAGGAGCCAGCAGAACGCACGAAACCCAGAATCTCGTTCATGGGCTCTTTTGGTCCGACTACGGCACCTCCGAGGCAACGCCCCTGCCCGTCCAGATATTTGGTGGCGCTATGAATGATCAGGTCAGCGCCCAACTCGATGGGTTTTTGCAGTGCCGGGGTACAAAAACAGTTATCCACCACCAACAGTGCCCCATTGTCATGGGCCAGCTTAGCCAGGGCGGCAATGTCACCCACTTCCGCCAGTGGATTGGACGGTGTTTCCAGAAACAATATTTTCGTTTCCGGGCGGATCGCGGCTTCCCACTGGGACAAGTCGCTCATGTCCACCAAGGTGGTGTCGATGCCGAACTTTTTCAGGTAACGGTCGTAGATCACATTGGTGGTGCCGAACACGCTACGAGAACTAACAAGGTGATCACCCGGCGCCAGCAAGGAGAAAAAGGTGCCGCTGATTGCCGCCATGCCAGATGCAAAGGCGACACAGGCCTCCCCGCCTTCCAACGCGGCCAAGCGTTGCTCGAATGCCCGCACGGTTGGGTTGGTGAAACGGGAATAAATATTGCCCGGCTCTTCACCACTAAACCGTGCCGCCGCTTGCGCCGCGCTTTCATACACGAAGCTGGAGGTCATGAAGATTGGATCGGAATGTGCCATTTCATCCGTGCGCAGTTGCGCAGTACGAATGGCCAAGGTTTCAACATTCAGGGTTGTCGGATCCAGATCATCACTCATCAGAAAATTCTACTCCGCGTTACGGGCGACTTAGCCGATGGTGGCCCATGCCGCCTCCGGGGGTGGTTTCATCACTTTATCAGTGATTATGCAGATCGATAATTTCGTTATCCGCTAAGGCCTGGGTCTTTTCACTATCGCCTTTGGCCGCATCGCTACGGCGGGCCTCCAAGTTGGCCAGGTAATCCGGTGTAATGTTACCCGCAAGGTATTCACCATTGAACACGGAGCAATCGAAGGACACCACCTGCGGATTACCTTCCTTGCACGTTTCCACCAGATCGTCCAAGTCTTGGTAGATTAATCGATCAGCGCCGATCAGTTCACCAATTTCATCCGTGGTTCGACCATGAGCAATCAGTTCTTGAGCCACGGGCATATCGATGCCGTATACATTTGGGTATTTCACCGCCGGCGCAGCAGAAGCGAAATAGACCTTGCGAGCCCCGGCTTCGCGAGCCATCTGAATGATTTCATTACAGGTGGTACCCCGCACGATGGAGTCATCCACCAGCAGCACGTTTTTGCCCTGGAATTCGAGCTCGATTGCGTTGAGCTTCTGGCGCACGGATTTTTTGCGTTGTTGCTGGCCGGGCATGATGAAGGTTCGGCCGATATAACGATTCTTGATAAAACCTTCACGGTATTTCACCCCCAGATGATTGGCCATCTGCAAAGCGGAGGTGCGGCTAGTATCGGGAATCGGGATGACCACATCAATGTCGTGATCAGGCCATTCACGCTCTACTTTTTCGGCCAGTTTTTCGCCCATGCGCAAGCGTGCCTTGTACACAGAAATGCCATCAATAATGGAGTCCGGCCGCGCCAGGTAAACCTGCTCGAAAATACAGGGGTGCAAACTTGCATTTTCGGCACACTGGCGGGTGTGCATTTCACCCTCAGCGGTAATGTAAATAGCTTCACCCGGAGCCAAGTCACGCACTACATTAAAGCCCAGTGAAGACAGCGCCACGGATTCAGAAGCCACCATGTACTCTGGGCCGTTGGGGGTATCTTTGCGGCCAAAACACACAGGACGAATGCCGTGAGGGTCACGGAAGGCCAGGATGCCGTAACCGGTTATCATGGCAACTACCGCATAAGCGCCTTGCACACGATCATGAACCGCTGCAACGGCATCGAAAATATCATTCGGTTCCGGTTTCAGCTTGCCCCGGCTTTGCAGCTCGTGAGCAAAAACATTCAGCAAAACCTCAGAATCCGAAGTGGTGTTGATATGGCGCAGATCAGCACGGAAGATATGTTCGGCTAGGGCTTCGGCATTGGTTAAGTTGCCATTATGGGCCAACGTAATGCCATAAGGAGAATTTACATAGAACGGCTGAGCTTCTGCCGAACTGGAGCTGCCTGCAGTGGGATAACGCACATGGCCAATCCCCATGTTGCCTACAAGGCGGCGCATATGGCGAGTGCGGAAAACGTCGCGCACCATGCCATTATCTTTGCGCAGGTAGAGACGGTCGCCGTCACAGGTCACTATACCAGCCGCATCCTGGCCACGATGCTGGAGAACGGTCAGGGCATCATAAATCCCCTGGTTCACATAGCTATGACCGACAATGCCCACAATGCCGCACATGGTACTTACCTCTAGCTGCCACTTACATTCATGATAAAGGCGAGAAGGCTCTCGCCCACGTCCCGGGTCCACGCTTCCATCATCACCAGATGCGGAACCAGGGTGGATTCGTGCCACCAGGGGTCAGAAGCAAACAAATGCTGACCCAGGGCGACGAGTACGACCATTAGCAACACCCCACGCAGGGCGCCAAACACCATACCCATTAATCTGTCAGTACTACTCAAACCGGTGACGCGGATCAGTTCACCGAGCAAATGATTAATGAGAGCCCCTACAGCCAAAGTCAGAGCAAACAGGCTACCAAAGGCGACAGCGGCACGCAGGCTGGGGGTGGTGATCTGTTCCTGGAGCAGAAGGTCCAGGGCCGGGCTGAACAGGCGGGCGATAATAAAGGCCGCAACCCATGTGAGCAACGAAAAGGCTTCGCGGGTAAACCCCCGGCGAACACTCAAAAGGGCAGAAACTGCGATAACAAACAGGATGATGCCGTCTGCCAGATTCATTTAAAGCGTGCTCTCGCCGGCGGGTGAAGGCTGAAAAAATGGACAATGCCAAACCCAGAAAAAGGCTGGCAGGATGTCCTGTAAATACAGACGGCGCAGTTTATCAGAGCCAAACCCGCTTGCCCATGCATCCCGGCCTTTGCCTCCATCTTCTTAGGCAATCTGAAATAATACTTAGCTAGGCCACGGGAAAGTAAAGCCGAGCTCACTGATACAGATCAGGGCACGTAAATGCGTACCAATCCCTTGAGCTTAAAACGATCGTCATTGGCCAATCGCAATCGCGTTGCTTCGGCATCTTCCTTGCGAATCTCTGGCCCAACCATGACCCGATGAAGCACTTTCCCATCATGGCTATCCGTTTGCGTATAGGCCCGGTACCCTGCCGCTTTAAGCTTGTCGACCATACCCTTAGCGTTATCGGCATTGGAATAACTGCCCGTCTGCACCACAAATCCAGCCAGTACAGGCCCGCCGCTTGGGCCCAACTGAGGCGCGCTCACAGGGTCTTCCGGCGGAGGCACTGCCGCATCCTCCTTAATAGGGATAACGGGCTCTGGCTGATCCGGAACGACGCTGGCATTATCTTCATTTAATTGTTGTTCAGCCGCCTCCTGTACCGCTTCATGGTCGGCGACAATGCGCTCATCCGCTACCTCACGAAGTTCCTGCTCAACAACCGGCTCAACCAAAACTGTTTTGTGCTCCGGCGGTTCAGGAATATGCATCTCCAACGCACCACGTACTTGCTCAGGGGTACGAAACAGAAACGGCGCCAGCGTCGCCGCCAGAACCAATAACAATATAATGCCTACAAGGCGCTGACGCGTTCGATTATCCACCCGTTTCTCCATTCAGCATTCATTGGAGGGCGTTGAGACATAACGGCCTAGCCCTACGATTGCGGTTCCCGAGCTTCTGCCACCGTATAAAAGGAGCCGAAAACAATCACCTGATCATCCGCCGATGCCGCCGCCAACGCTGCATGAGTAGCAGCCGCCACACTCGCGTACTCATTGTACTGGGCTGTAGCCGGTAAAGCGCTTTGTAACACCCTAGTGGATGCTGCGCGGGGAATCCGTGGTGCGGCCAGATACCAGTGTGCAGCCATCCCTTCGAATAATGCCATCACCCCATCAAAGGGCTTATCTGCCATCATGCCAAACACCAGATGTCGGGTTCCGGCACAATCAGGCAGCTGTCGAAGAAAACGTTGCACCGCCGGAAGATTGTGACCCACATCGAACCAACAGGACACACCAGCAATGAGTTGATGTTCGCAACGCCCAAACAAGCCCAACGTAGCAACCGCCGCTAAATCCCCCTGCTGACAGTTTACGCCGGCCAGGCTCAGCGCCTGACAGGCCGTAGCCAGATTATCAGCACCTAGGCGCACGACTTCCGGTAAGTTCACCGACTCGCCATCAATCAACCACAGTGTAGCGCCATCAATGTGAAAATCACGGCCGGCGAACACTGGAATAGCGCCTAATGTTGAAACCAGGGGCACAAGGTTATCCGGCCAGAGCGCTTCACCATACACCAGCGGCTTACCGGGCCGCGCGATACCGCATTTCTCTGCCGCAATGGCTTCACGGGTGTTGCCAAGCCAGTCCTGATGGTCAAGCCCCACGGAGGTCACCACAGACACATCGGGTTCGACAATATTGACCGCATCCAACCGCCCCCCCAAGCCGACCTCCAGCAAGATCAGGTCGGCATTACTATCCTTGAATAACCAGAGAGCAGCCAGGGTGGTGAATTCAAAATAGGTAAGTGGCACGCCTGCCCTTGCGAGCTCCACTTGTGCGAATGCTGCACACAACTGCGTATCACTCGCCAGACCATCTGGCAACCGTATCCGTTCGTTGAACACATGAAGGTGAGGAGAGGTGTAGAGGCAAACCTTGCGGCCTTGCTGTTCTGCCAAGGCGGTCATCAAACGCAGCGTTGAGCCTTTGCCGTTGGTGCCGGCAACGGTAATCACTGGAACAGAAAAGCGGGCCACCTCCAAGCGGGTGGCCACGTCACGAAGCCGATCCAAGCCCAGCTCAATATCGGCCGGGTGCATGGCTTCAATGCGACGCAGCCACTCGGGCAAAGAGCTTGGCAGTGGGCTGTCAGTCATCCAGAGCTAGTGGCGGCCAGCCCATCATGTTAGCCAGTAAGCGATAAAGGGTCTCGCGCATATCGTGGCGGGAGACGATCATGTCGATGGCACCGTGCTCGAGTAGAAATTCACTGCGTTGAAACCCTTCGGGCAGTTTCTGGCGCACAGTCTGTTCAATTACCCGCGGGCCGGCAAAGCCGATCAACGCATTAGGCTCAGCCACATTCACGTCTCCCAGCATGGCCAGGGACGCCGACACCCCGCCGTAAACAGGATCGGTAAGCACAGAAATAAACGGCAAACCTGCTTGGCGCATCTTCTCCAGCGCGGCG
The DNA here is from genome assembly GCF_000524665.1 of Alcanivorax sp. 97CO-5. Classification (NCBI taxonomy): domain Bacteria; kingdom Pseudomonadati; phylum Pseudomonadota; class Gammaproteobacteria; order Oceanospirillales; family Alcanivoracaceae; genus Alcanivorax; species Alcanivorax sp. 97CO-5. The sequence continues at coordinate 171,318 of NZ_KI965898.1, read as the reverse complement.
CTAGTTTTCGCCATTTGCATCAGTGAGAACAACGCTTCTTGCATGCGCGCCCCGCCACTGGCTGCAAAACAAACTAATGGCAACTTCTGCTCAAGACACACATTCACCGCACGCACAAAGCGCTCACCCACCACGGAGCCCATGGAACCGCCCATAAAACTGAACTCAAAGGCACAGGCAACCAGCGGTTCACCATGCAAAGCGCCCTTCAAAACGACCAGTGCATCTTTCTCATCGGTGGCCTTCTGTGCCGCTACAAGGCGATCCTTATACTTCTTGGAATCCTTGAATTTGAGACGATCCACAGGGGACAGTTCCGTACCGATTTCCGTCTGCACACCTTCATCAAGAAACAGCTTAAGGCGACGGCGGGCACTAATACGCAAATGGTGATCGCACTTTGGACATACATCCATGTTGCGATCGAGTTCCGGCCGGTAGACTACCCCTTCGCATCGCGGGCACTTTCGCCACAGCCCTTCAGGAATGTTGTTGCGGCGACTTTCCTGGGGTCGACGTACGGCAGGGAGGATTTTCTCCAGCCAGTTGCTATTGCTCATGCAAGGGTCCCGTTATTGATCCATGGCTTTACGCATAGCGCTGAGAATACCCCCAACCGCGTCATTAATCGCGTCGGGAGTATTCTTATTTTCAGCAATTTGATTAACCAGAGCACTACCAACGACCACACCATCGGCTACCCGGCTCACCGCCTGCGCAGATTCAGCGTCTTTGATACCAAAGCCGACACCAATGGGCAATTGGGCAAGGTTGCGAATTGTTTCAACGCGGCTGGCCACCTCTTCCACATTCAGGGTTGCAGAGCCAGTAACACCCTTCAAAGAGACATAATACAGATAGCCGGAACCGGCTTCGCCAATCAGCTTTATGCGAGTATCAGAGGTAGTCGGTGCCACCAGAAAGATCATGTCTAGGCCATGGGCATCCATAACCGGCTTTACTTCCAAGGCCTCTTCTGGCGGCAAATCCACCAACAACACCCCATCCACACCCGCATCTTCTGCGGCCTTAGCGAAAGATTCATAGCCCATTACTTCAACCGGGTTCAAATACCCCATCAGCACCACAGGGGTCTGCGTGTTGGTTTCACGGAAGATCTTCACCATGGCCAGTACATCACGGGTGGACGTGTTGTGCTGCAAAGCCCGCTCACAGGCCAACTGGATTACCGGCCCATCGGCCATGGGATCGGAAAACGGCACCCCCAGCTCAATAATATCTGCCCCGGCATCCACCATGGCGTGCATCAACGGCACGGTTACATCCTTAACCGGATCACCCGCCGTTACAAAAGGAATCAGCGCTTTACGGTTCTCACCGTCTAGGCGCTGGAAGCAACGTTCAATACGACGCATTTCTGCTCCTTAAAAATCGGGTAAAGGAAAGGCCCCATGGGTCTTTCCAAGCCGACACTTTCCTACGCGGGAAAGCATCGCCTTAACAAGCAAACGACCTAAACAGAATTAAAAATCGATTCCATCAATGGCGGCCACGGTCAGGATATCCTTGTCACCCCGACCAGATAGATTCACCACAATGTTCTGTTCCGCAGACATGGTGGGGGCCAGCTTGCGAGCGTAGGCCAGCGCATGGGCAGACTCTAAAGCTGGCATAATGCCTTCTACCTGAGTCAATTCGCGGAACGCCGACAGGGCTTCTTGGTCGTCAGCAGCCACATAATTAACCCGGCCAATATCCTTAAGCCAGGAATGTTCAGGCCCGACACCCGGGTAATCCAAACCCGCCGACACGGAATGTGTTTCGATGATCTGGCCGTTATCGTCTTCCATCAGGTAAGTACGATTGCCGTGCAAAACACCCGGGCGGCCCGCGTTTAAAGGCGCAGCATGACGACCGGTTTCAATACCATCCCCCGCCGCTTCTACACCATACATGAGCACATCCTCATCGTTGAGGAAGGGATGGAACAGACCAATAGCATTGGAGCCACCGCCGACACAGGCTACTAGCGCATCGGGAAGCTGCCCCGCCTGTTTCAGACTTTGTTCACGGGCCTCACGCCCAATAATGCACTGGAAATCGCGCACCAGCTGCGGATAAGGGTGAGGACCGGCCACGGTGCCGATAATGTAGAAAGTGTTGTCAACGTTGGTCACCCAGTCACGCATGGCCTCATTCATAGCGTCTTTTAAGGTACGAGACCCTGAGGTAACCGGAATCACTTCCGCGCCCAGCAACTTCATTCGATAGACGTTGAGTTTCTGACGCTCCACATCTTCCGCGCCCATATACACTTGGCATTCTAGACCCAACCGTGCGGCCACTGTCGCCGTGGCCACACCGTGCTGGCCCGCACCGGTTTCTGCAATCACACGGGGCTTGCCCATATGCTTGGCTAGCAGAGCTTGGCCAATGGTGTTATTCACCTTGTGAGCGCCGGTGTGATTGAGATCTTCGCGCTTGAGCCAGATCTTCGCCCCACCGAGCTGCTTCGACCATCGCTCCGCCAGATAAAGCGGAGATGGGCGGCCCACATAATGAGCCAAATCATAGTCGAAATCCGCGCGGAACTGCGGATCGTCCTTAAGACGCTCATACATGGCCGTCAGTTCGTCCAGTGCCCCCATCAGGGTCTCCGAAACAAAGCTGCCACCAAACCGGCCAAAGTGGCCACGCGCATCAGGAAAAGCAGAAAAATCAGGGCGTTCAGACACCAGCTACTCCTCGTGTTTTGACACTATTAATAAAGACACGGATGGCAGAGGCATCTTTGATGCCACCGCTGCGGCCACCCTGAACATTCTTCTGTTCAACACCACCACTCACATCCACTGCCCATGGCTGAACCTGTGTCACAGCTGCAGCCACATTCCCTGGGTGCAGGCCACCGGCCAGCACTACAGGCAGAGGCAAGGTTTTAGGTACCCTGCCCCAGTTAAACGTCTCCCCAGTCCCGCCCGGCACGCCAGCAACATAACTGTCGATCAGCAAACCTGCCGCATTACGGTAAATCTGAGCATAATGGTGGAGATCCACATCATCCTTCATTCGAACTGCCTTGATCCATGGTCGGTTAAAACTGTCGCAAAACTGCGGATTTTCATTTCCATGGAACTGCAATAAGTCTACCGGCACTCTGGCCAGCACCCCTTCAATCTCAGCACGAGACGCATCAACAAAGAGCGCCACCGTGGTAACAAACGGCGGCAAGCTGGCACAGATTTCTGCTGCTTGTCGAGCAGTAACAGCACGAGGGCTGGGCCCATAAAACACTAGGCCAATGGCATCGGCACCGGCGTTCGCCGCCGCTAAACCATCTTCAATTCGAGTAATGCCGCAGATTTTGACCCGGGGTACGGTCATGGGTTCTCCAGTGTAACAAAGGCAGGCCGATAAGGGTTAATTATGCCTCAAGACGGTCCGGCAGCCACAGGGGCCCCAGGGGCTCATCAGGTAACGCGAAGAGCTCAGGGTACTCAATTTCCACCAGATATAGTCCAAAGGGCGGAGCTGTCGCAGCACCCAGCCGCCGATCTCGGCATTCCAGAACGTCTTTGGCCCAAACAGGCGGTTTCTTACCTGCACCCACCTTCATCAGGACCCCAGCTATATTACGCACCATGTGCATCAAGAACGCGTTAGCATGTGCCTCAAGCACCAGCACTTTGCCCTGCTCATATAGTTCAAGGCTATGCAGAGTCTTTAACGGTGACTTGGCCTGGCAATGCACGCTGCGGTAGGCAGTGAAGTCATGATGACCCACCAAATACGATGCAGCCTCGCGCATGGCGGCAACATCCAGAGGACGGTGATTCCAGGTTACCTGGCTGCGGTAGAGCGCCGGGGGGCGAGCATGGTTATAAATTACGTAGCGATAACGGCGACTCACCGCAGAAAAACGCGCGTGAAAATCATCGCTCACTGGCACCGCCCACCGTATGGTCACATCTCTTGGCAGATTGGTATTGCCCCCCATAATCCAGCTCTTCATCTCACGGGGCGCATCGGAATCGAAGTGCACCACCTGCCCAGTGCCATGTACCCCTGCATCAGTACGACCGGCGCACACTACGGTCACCGAATGGTTGGCCACTTTAGACAGTGCCGCTTCCAGGCACTCCTGAACTGTGCGCACTCCTGATTGTTGCATCTGCCAACCACGAAAATCAGTGCCATCGTACTCAATACCCAGCGCAATGCGTGTCATCGTTCACCGTCTCGTTGCCGTTTACGCAAAACTGCTACCCATAAAAAAGGGGGGCGATACCATAAGGCATCGCCCCCCTTTTTCCTAGCCAGAGTGGCGGGTTAACCCACCTGCCCAAGCAGCTCTCTTGCTTCGTTCTGTTGCTGAGCGCTACCTTCGGAGATCACTTCGCTGAGAATATCCTTCGCCCCTTCGCTATCGCCCATGTCGATATAGGCTTTGGCTAAATCTAGCTTAGTGGCATTTTCGTCAGTTTCACCCAAGAAGTCGAAGTCATCTTCATCTGCCAACACATCCGCACTGGACGAGTCCGACGCATCATCCTCCGAGGTGTCGGGCACCGACGCCAGATCAATGTTCAACGACGCGTCCTCGCGTTTCTGCTCATCCGTCGCTTCAACAGCGGAAGACTCATCTAGTGATGGGGACTGATCATCCTCTAGATCCAATGAAGTGATTGGATCTAGAGAATCGTCTGCCTCAACGGCGTCAACCAGCGATTGCTCCGCTTCATCCAGATCCAGATCAATCTCGAGATCCGCCAGAACATCATCCACTTCATGCTGTGGAGCACTGCCCGTTGCATCAGATAAATCCAGATCGTCCAGTGACAAATCCAGCTCTTCATCATTAACTGGATCGGTAGAAAGATCGTCAAACTCAGCATTCATCTCATCTAGGTTGAGATCACCAAATACCGTGTCGTCATTCTGGGTAGAGGTGCCGATGTCATCCAGCTCAAGCACAGAATCGGCTGACAGCGACTGCTTGTCCGCATCAGACATTTCAGGGGCTTGCGAAGTCTCGCCTTCACTATCGAAATCCAGGCTAAATCCTTCGTCAATGCTAGCATCGGAAGAAGCTGAGTCACGGTCAGCTCCCAGCATGACAGTGGCGTCTGCGTTGTCAGCCTCAATAGCATCTAACTCGAAATCAAAATCAGCCAGCTCATCGGAGATTTCCTCCGGCTCAGGGCTTGGCGCTTCTGCCTGGATGGTCGGAGCAGAAAAGGCCTCGTCATTCAAACCCGAGGACAAGCCCATTTCCAGATCATCCAGAGACAGCTCTTCATCGTCTTGGGCAACTGGGGCAACACTACCCAAGCGAGCGATAGCCGCATCCATATCGGCACCAGTACCAGCATAGGCGGTTGCCTGCTGCTGGAAGGCTGCGTCATCGCCCATTTCCTTGAGCAACTCCAGCAGGCGGACTTTCAGATCTGACCTTTCGGGCGACTTGTTAATTTCATTGCGCAGAAAATCTACCGCTTGCGGGTAACGGCCATAGGCCACATAGACTTCCACATCTTCCAGCGGGTCCTGGCTACCACCTTGCTCTTGTCCTGGTGGTGACACCACATCATCATCTTCAACCGTCGCGGCAGTAGACCCGTCATCATCCAGATTCAGGTCAAATTCACTGTCCTGCTGGTCGTCAGCAGCATCAAAAAATGGGCCATCCAGCACTTCGTTATCGTCTTTTTTCTTGCCGCGCAGAAGCAGAAAAATCAACAGCACAATAACGAGAACACCCAGAAGGATGTACAGCAGGTTGGCCATGATCAGATCGACAATGCCCCCTAAAGCAACCGGCGATTGCGCCGGGGCAACCGGCTCCGGTTTGCCCACTGGCGCTACCGGCTCGACCACACTATCCGTAGCCGTCGCTTCACCTTCCGCTCTCTGCGCATTATCAGCTATCGCATTGGCTTGTTTCGAGCTACCTGTGGCGCTGGACTTAGCGGCCTCCTTTGCTAACTCTTCGTCAGAACCTTCTAGCGCAACCACACCACTTTCAGTGGATGGCTCGTTGCTGTTATTACTGAAATTAGCGGCTTCTTCCGTTGCCGTATCGTCCGCCATGCCTCCATCTGCGGAGGAAAGTTCCGGTGCGACCGGCTCTTCCATCAACGGATCACTGTTCGGCGCAGCCACGCCCTGCTCTTCGCGTAATTGACGCAACTCTTGCTGCAATTGAGTAATCTGATCGTTACGCAGCTTAAGTAGTTCCGAGCTGGTAGCGCTCTGCTCTTCAAGAGCATTCAGTCGAGATCTCAGTTCGGCGTTTTCACGATCTAGGCGATCCAGGCTTTCATCGCGAATCGCCAGTTCATTCTCTAGCGTAGCGGTATTAGCGTTACCCTGCCTAGCATCACCAGTGCTGTTACCATCATCTACACCCGCGGTGGATTCCGGAGCGATCAATTTCATTTCACCACGGGCTGGCGAATCTACACCCTCTTCATCAGCATCAACCACCTGACGCGAACCATCGATCTGTGCGCGCTGGGGCGCTTGAATGCCACGCTGCTCCAACATATCACGCCATTGACGGTTCTGGTCAGCCACTTCCGCGATCGCAGAACGAGTAGAAATGGTACGCACTTCCTGCTCGCTGGGAATACGCAGCACGACGCCTTCGCGGACCAAATTGACATTGTTGTTAATAAACGCATCCGGGTTGATTTGCTGAATGGCCACTAACATCTGTTGTACCGACACGCTGTTAGAAGGCCGGTTATTCAGCGCGATTTGCCACATGGTATCGCTAGAACGCACGGTATAACGATTACGCGCGCCACTGTCAGCCTCAGCAGGAGTAGATTCCGCCTGCCAAGGCTCGGATGCAATTTCGGATTCAAGCGTTTTCTCAGACGGGGACTGTGTTGCAGTTGACGGCTGACTGCGAGTGGCTGGCTGCGGCACACGATTGATGACCGGGGCCGCGGTCACCGCACTATCCGCAAAGCTGGGCGGGTCCAGCAGTACGGTATATTCACGCATCAATCGGCCCGTGGGCCAAAGGAATTCAACCAGGAAGTTCAGATAGGGTTCGCGTACCGGCTGATCCGTAGAAATATGCAACTGAGCTTTATCGCCATCCTGAAACTCTACAGAAAACTCCAAGCGATTGAGAAAATAGCTGCGGTCAACACCAGCGGCATCGAATTCCGACTGAGGGGCAAGGTTAACCAGAATTTCTTCTGCTGAAAGGTCACCAACTTCATGCAGTGAAACATCCATATCCAAAGGCTGGTTCAAATAAGAATGAAGCTGATAATCGCCTACCCCCAGTGCCGCTGCTACCCCAGGGGCCATCATCGCCACAGCCGTTAAGCCAAACCCAAGTTTTCGAAGCATGGTCGAACCCTTTATTTATTATGTTTCCCGTGCTCAGCCCAATCCCGCGGGCGCTGCGAACGTACCCAAGTCGGCAAGCTGCCTACATCATCATTACGCATTCTGCCTTAGGCTAGAAGAAAAACCTAGAAACCGCGTCACATAATGTCAGTAACTATCCATCACAGATAATCTTTTAGCAACTTCTCCACTATTTTCACTGCGTTGAGAGCGGCCCCCCAACGAACATTATCGGCAACACTAAAATAGCTCAACCCACCCCCCGCTTCCATCTCCTCGCGGACACGAGAAATGCGCATTGCGGGCGGCCCTTCAACCATTGCTACCGGGGACACGGCCTGGGGATCGTCACTGTCCTCAACTGACATATCCTCATCGCCATCCCATAACGTATAACACTGCGCCGCAGACAGCCCCTGAATGCTGCGCAGGCTAACGCTTTGCCCATAACCATAGAAAACGGGCACCCGCACCATCGTTACCTGCACTGACAACGGCTGATCTGCAAGGACCCGGCGAGTTTCCAAAATCAGCTTCAGCTCTTCACTGGTAAAACCGTTTTCCTGCATCTGGCCACTTACAGGCAACACATTGAACGCGATCTGAGCTTGAGCGGCCTCACTGGGCGCCAGGCCGTTCAGCAGACGCACACTTTGCTGGGCCAGTTGGTCCACTCCTGCCTTACCAGTGGCTGATGCCGCCTGAAACTGGGTAACCACCACCTCCTGTAACGGCCCCTGTTCAGTTAACGGCTTCAGGGCGCGCACCAACTGCACGGTTGACGCATCCGCACAGGCCACCAGATTTTGCTCCCTGGCTTGGGCCAGCATCTCGTCATTAACGCCCGCCACAACCAGTGGAATATCCGCTTCGTAGCGGAAAGCTGGAGATAGGTCGACCACCACCACCCCGCACTCTGCGGCGTGCGGAGCCAGCGCCTGGCTGACTGATGCCCCAGCTGCAAATAAGGCAATTTCCACTTGGGAAAAGTCGAAATCATCGGCCTTACCCACCGTCAGAGACTTGCCCGCAAACGAAACCTTGCTGCCTGCACCATTTTCGGAAGCCAAAACAAAAAGCTCGCCGACCGGAAATTTCCGATCCGCGAGCAATTTGATGATGGCCTCACCGACCAAGCCGGTAGCTCCGACAATGGCCAGATTGATTGACCGATCCATTACTTACCTCTGGTTTGTCGCCTTTAGTGTTCGAGAAGAATGCGCAGCATGCGACGCAATGGTTCGGCTGCGCCCCACAAGAGCTGATCACCTACGGTAAAGGCATTCAGGAATTCGCCGCCCATATTGAGCTTGCGTAAACGGCCCACGGGAATACCCAAGGTGCCGGTGACCGCTGTAGGCGTCAGATCGCGCAAGGTATCTTCCTTGGTATTGGGCACCACTTTGACCCAATCGTTGGACTTGGCAATGATGTCGTTAACTTCATCCATAGGCACATCGCTATTGAGCTTTACGGTCAGTGCTTGGGCATGACAACGCATGGCACCAATACGAACACAGGTACCATCCAAGGCAATCGGGTCGCTGCTACGGCCGAGAATCTTGTTGGTTTCCGCCTGCGCCTTCCATTCTTCCTTGCTCTGCCCGTTCTCCATTTCCTTATCAATCCAAGGCAACAGAGAGCCCGCCAGCGGGAAGCCAAAGTGCTCACGGGGCATGGCATCGCTACGCATGCTCGCCGCTACTTGACGATCAATATCCAGAATCGCACTAGCAGGATCTGCCAGCTTGTCGGAAACATCACCGTGAATCTTACCCATCTGGGCAATCAACTCACGCATGTTCTGGGCACCAGAACCGGACGCCGCCTGATAGGTCTGGGCACTGGCCCATTGCACCAACCCTTCGTTGAACAAGCCGCCCAGGCCCATCAACATCAGGCTCACAGTACAATTACCGCCGACAAAATCCTTGGTGCCATTGTGTAGCGCAGAATCAATCACCGAACGGTTTACCGGATCGAGCACGATGACGCTATCGTCTTTCATTCGCAAAGTGGATGCCGCATCAATCCAGTAACCATCCCAGCCGGCTTCACGCAGCTTCGCGTACACCTCGTTAGTGTAATCCCCACCCTGGCAGGTCACGATCACATCCAGCGCTTTCAATTCATCAATACTTTTGGCATCGCCCAGGGCCGGAATATCCTTGCCCACGTCCGGGCCAGCCTGTCCGACCTGAGAGGTCGAGAAAAAGACCGGTTCGATATCTGCAAAATCATTTTCGGCAGTCATGCGCTCCATCAGTACGGAACCCACCATGCCACGCCAGCCGACAAAACCGACTTTTTTCATTAGAAACTGTCTCCTGAAAGGATTGCCCTTTCTATCAGTGAATAAATGCGCGTGTGACGCCTGGCCCTGTGCCTCTGTTATGCCTTTAACAGTGCATCGGCAACGGCGCTGCCCATTTCTTCGGTGCCCACTTTGCGAGTGCCCTCGGTATAGATATCCGCTGTACGAAGCCCCTGATCAAGAACGCTCTCCACCGCTGCCTCGATGGCATCGGCCACATCGCCACGCTCAAGGCTGTAACGCATCAGCATGGCCAGCGACATAATGGTCGCCAGCGGGTTGGCGATGCCCTGGCCGGCAATATCCGGTGCCGAGCCGTGGCAGGGTTCATACAAGCCCTTGCGGTTTTCATCCAGTGACGCGGAGGGCAACATTCCGATGGAACCGGTGAGCATGGCGGCTTCATCGGAGAGAATGTCACCAAACAGGTTGCCGGTGACAATCACATCAAACTGTTTCGGCGCACGCACCAGTTGCATGGCCGCGTTGTCCACATACATATGCGACAACTCGATCTCCGGGTAGGCTTTTGCTTCCTCGGTGACCACTTCTTTCCAAAGCTCGGTGACTTCCAGCACGTTAGCTTTATCCACCGATAACACACGCTTATCGCGTTTCATGGCCAGTTCAAAGGCCACTTTAGCGATACGGCGCATTTCCGACTCGGTATAGACATAGGTGTTGAAGCCTACACGTTCGCCATTTTCTTCCTTGATGCCGCGGGGCTGACCGAAGTAAATACCACCGGTTAACTCACGCACGATCAGGATATCCAGCCCGGACACTACTTCCGGTTTCAGGCTGGAGGCATCTGCCAATTGCGGAAACAAAATAGCCGGGCGCAGATTCGCAAACAAACCCAGCGACGAGCGCAAGCGCAGCAGACCGCGCTCCGGACGCTTGTCCCGTTCTATGGCATCCCATTTTGGACCACCAATAGAACCGAAAAGAATGGCGTCGGCGGCGCGCGCTTTTTCCAATGTGGTTTGCGGCAATGGATCATTTTCCGCATCCACCGCAGCCCCACCCACCAAGGCTTCATCCAGCTCCACATCCAAAGCAAATTTCTGCTTGGCTACGTCCAGCACTTTAACCGCCTCACGGACGATTTCAGGACCAATTCCGTCGCCCGCTAACACCAATACTTTGCTCATTACTGCTTCCTGTCTACTGCAGCCCTATCGGGCATTAAAAGTTTTTCGCTACCAGCACATCATCTGGGGCAGAGGCCTTTACCAACTCAAGAGAATATTCTTTGCTGCCCTCTGCTGCTCGGATGCGAACCTGATAGATTCCACCTTCTAAGAAGGTATAACGGAATTTGCCAAAACGAAGGATGCCGCCCTGATCAGCGAAAACTTCTACCGAGTGTTTGCCCGCTTCAAGCTGTACGCTCTGAGAACCCGCTTGCTCGGTAATCCGATCACCATCCACTTTGAACAGTGAGGCCTTAGCCTCACTGCTGGTGGGCATTTTCCAGCCCGCCCCTTGGTCTTGCTGCACCGGCGATTCGAGTTGATTGTCCACCGTTAATGTAGCGGCTTGCTCCCCGGTAGGGGCATGGTACATACCCGTAGAGGCACAGCCTGCTAACATCAGAACCGACATCAACGACAGAGACAGTAAACGCAACATACAACCTCCTTGGCTATTCTTTTAATGGTCGGCAAAAACCCAAGGTTCACGCTCTATTCGGCTTCTTTCATAGGCCCGGATCGCATCCGCCTCGTTCAGGGTTAAACCAATCTCATCCAAACCGTTGAGCAAGCAATGTTTGCGAAATTCATCAATTTCGAATGGTAGCGGTTCTCCGCTTTCGGGAATCACCTGCTGGCCCTCCAGATCGATCGTAATCCGGTATCCGCCCTTGCTGCTAACCACTTGAAACAGGGCTTCCACGTTATCTTCGGATAACACAATGGGCAACAAACCATTTTTGAAGCAGTTGTTGTAGAAGATATCCGCAAAACTCGGCGCGATGATTGCCTTAAAGCCAAAATCCATTAGCGCCCAGGGCGCATGCTCACGACTGGAACCACAACCGAAGTTGCGACGCGTCAACAGAATGCTGGCGCCCTGATAGTCTGGTTGATTCAATACAAAATCGTTGTTTACCAGGCGCGCAGCGTTGTCCTGTCCCGGAAAACCTTCGTCCAAATAACGCCATTCATCAAACAAGTTAGGACCAAAACCGGTCCGTTTAATGGACTTGAGGAACTGCTTGGGGATGATCTGATCGGTATCCACATTGGCACGATCAAGCGGAGCCACCAGACCATCGTGACGTACGAATTTTTCCATGGTGTTACTCCTTATGCCTGATCTAGCTCGCGAATATCCACAAAATGGCCCGCCACCGCAGCGGCGGCTGCCATGGCAGGGCTAACCAGATGCGTACGCCCGCCATTGCCTTGACGCCCCTCGAAATTGCGGTTCGAGGTAGAGGCACAATGCTCTCCGGCTTCCAGACGGTCCGGATTCATCGCCAGACACATGGAACAACCAGGCTCACGCCATTCAAAACCAGCCTCAACAAATATCTTGTCTAATCCCTCTTTCTCTGCCTGTTGCTTGACCAACCCGGATCCTGGCACCACTAGCACCTGTTTAACGCTACCGGCTTTCTGGCGGCCTTTAGCCACCTCTGCCGCCGCGCGTAAATCCTCGATACGGGAGTTTGTGCACGAGCCGATAAAGACGCGATCCACCTTGATCTCGGTAACAGGCATCCCAGGGGTCAGGCCCATGTATTCATAAGCACGGGTCATACCCGAGCGTTTAACCTCATCCGTCTCTGCAGCCGGATCGGGAAGGTGGGCATCCACAGGCACCACCATTTCCGGGCTGGTCCCCCAGGACACCTGCGGTTTGATATCCGCTGCATCAATGTCCACCTGCTGATCGAATTGTGCATCAGCGTCGGACACCAGCGTGCGCCAGTAGGCTTCAGCCTTATCCCAATCCGCACCCTTGGGAGCAAAGGGGCGCCCTTTAACGTAATCGATGGTGACGTCGTCTACCGCCACCATGCCAGCGCGGGCACCGGCTTCAATGGCCATATTGCAGACCGTCATACGGCCTTCCATGCTCAGGCTGCGCATGGCACTGCCGGCAAACTCAAGCGCATAGCCGGTGCCACCTGCGGTGCCGATAACACCGATAATGTGCAACACCACATCTTTCGCGGTAACACCTGGGCCAAGCTCACCTTCAACAGACACCCGCATGTTGTTCATTTTTTTGGCTACCAGAGTTTGGGTCGCCAAAACGTGCTCAACCTCACTGGTGCCAATACCGTGGGCCAGGCAGGCCAACGCGCCATTAGTGGAGGTGTGGGAATCGCCGCAGACCACGGTCATGCCCGGCACTACCGCACCCTGCTCCGGGGCCATCACATGAACAATACCCTGGCGCACATCACCAATACCGAATTCGGTAATGCCGAATTCGCGCGTGTTGTTTTCCAGTGTCTGCACCTGAATACGGGACGTCTCATCAGTAATATCAGCGGCACTGTTAAACGGTGTCGTCGGAACATTGTGATCAATGGTTGCCACGCTGGCACTGGTCCGCCAAGGTTGGCGCCCCGCCAGGCGCAGCCCCTCAAACGCCTGAGGCGATGTGACCTCATGAATAATTTGGCGATCGATGTAGATTAATGCGGAACCGTCCTCGCGTTCAGCGACGAGATGAGCGTCCCACAATTTGTCGTAGAGGGTCTTGCCGGCCATGTCTATCTCCCTGAGCCGCCTGAGGTCACTGACTGAGACCATAAATTCGGCTGGTTTATCACTGTTAATTAATGTAGAACTACGCCATCAATAAATCCAATTCATATTTTTCATTTTTAAGATAACCAATTATTATCCCCGTACTGACACTGTGGATGCCCCGGGAATGATCGATACCCCAACGCTAACCGCCTTTATGGCCGTCGCCGAAACAGGCTCATTTTCTGCTGCCGCAGAACGCCTGTACATCACGCAACCGGCCATTAGCAAGCGCATTGCGCTACTGGAACAACAGCTTGAAGCCCGTTTGTTTGACCGCGTAGGACGCCAGATTCAACTGACAGAAGCTGGGCGCTCATTGCTGCCTCGCGCCCGCCAGGTACTGATGGACGTGGAAGATATCGCCCGTGCAATACACGACCTGTCCGGTGAAGTCACTGGCAAGTTGCGCATCGGCACCAGCCATCATATTGGACTGCATAGATTGCCACCGGTTCTGCGCCAGTTCTCCCGAGATTACCCGCAGGTAAAACTGGATATTCACTTCATTGATTCGGAAGAAGCCTGGGAAGGTGTGCTGCACGGCGAGCTAGAGATGGGGGTTGTCACCTTACCGCCGCAACCGGATGAACGCCTGAATAGCGAGGTCATTTGGAACGACCCACTCGTATTCATGTGTGCACCGGAGCATCCTTTAGCGAAACAGGACAACCTGACGCTGGAATCCTTTACCGGTCACAGTGCCATTCTGCCCTCACCGGTCACCTTTACGCGCGGCATCGTGGAGCGACTGTTCGACGAGCATAACCTGAAGCTGGATATCGCCATGTCCACCAACTATCTGGAAACCATCCATATGATGGCGTCCATTGGCCTGGGCTGGAGTGTTCTTCCCGCCACCATGGTCGACAGAGGCATGATTCAGCTGCCGGTGAATGTGCCACTACCCGAACGTCAGCTCGGCGTAGTGACTCACCCGGCACGAAGCCAATCCAACGCGGCCCAGGCATTCCTGCGCGCTCTGCGTGGGCAGATCACCTGATCTGTCCACGGTGCGCTGAGCGAGTCACCCCGCCCACCACCAACAACCCCGCAGCCAGCACCGCGACAAGCGTCGCGGCGAAAAACAAATTTACGCCCCATTGCTGCCACAGCACACCGGACAAGCCGGCTCCGGCCGCCCACCCAGCACCAAAGCCCAGACTGGAATACAGTGCTTGCCCCTGGCCACCCAGTGCCTCACCGAACTGACGGTGCACCCAGGCAATGCTGGCGGCATGGAAGCTGCCAAAGCTAGCCGCATGGAGCAGCTGAGCCAATGCCAACAACCATAGCGAATCCCCCGCCATAGCAATCATCAACCAACGCAACGCGGCTAACAGCAGGCTCGCCACCAGAATCCAGGGGATATAAAAGCGCGATAGCAGCCGGTGCATCACCACAAACAAGCCCACCTCGGCCAGCACGCCCAAAGACCACAACAAACCAACAACGAATTTGCTGAAACCCAGCTCTTCCAAATAAATGCTATAGAAGGTGTAATACGGGCCGTGGGACATCTGCATCAGAAACGAGGCGATTAAAAAAAGGCTGACTGCCGGGCGCCGTAACACCTGCCAAGCCGACACCCCTGCCCCGGAAGCCCGACTCCGCGGTGCGTTGCCCGCCGGCAGCGTCAGCGTGCCTAACCACAGCAACCAGAGCAGACCACTGAGCACCCAGGGCAACACAGCCGTCCCGGCCCGATCGAGCACCTCCCCCAGCACCAAAACGGCGAGAATAAACCCCACCGAGCCCCACAGCCGAACGTGACTGTAACGATGTGATTGGCTGCCCAGTGACTGCAGGGTAAGCACCTCGAACTGGGCCAGCACCGCATTCCAGAAGAAACTGAAGGACACCAGTAAAGCTGCCATGCCCCAAAAGGTGTCTACCCAGAACACTGGCAGAAATACGATGGCAGCCAGCAGGTTACCGGCACGAATAATGCGCAGCCGTTGCCCGCTGCGATCTGCCAGCCAACCCCACAGGTTCGGGGCGCCAATTTTGGTCAGTTGAGGAATGGCCATCAGGCCGCCAATGGCGACGGCACTGAAGCCAAGATCTTTCAGATACAGGGACCAGTACGGCACCAGCGTGCCGAGCAGCCCGAAATAGAAAAAATAGAAGCCTGACAGTCGCCAGTAATAGGGCATGAACGATAAACCTTGTCTTGCAGAAAGCGCCCAATGCCGGTGCAGTGTAAACAGCGTTCTACCTCAGGCGCTTTTGCTGATTTTCCTTGTCTGGCGTCTGGCCTCCGTTAAACGTTCTTCACCCTGGAATCGGAGGGAAAGGGGGCACTACATCGGCATTCTGGCCACGGTGGCGCAGGTAATGGTCCAACAGCACGATGGCCAGCATGGCCTCAGCAATGGGCGTTGCTCGCACACCCACACAAGGATCATGGCGCCCTTTGGTTACCACCTCGGCCGCTTCACCATTCAAACCGATACTCTTGCCCGCAATTAGAATACTGGAGGTCGGTTTGAGAGCCATAGCGACACGCATCGTCTGCCCGGAGCTAATCCCGCCCAGCACGCCACCGGAATGATTACTTAGAAAGCCTTGCGGTGTCATCTCATCACGGTGCTGCTCGCCGCGCTGGTTCACAACAGCAAAGCCATCACCGATTTCCACGCCTTTCACCGCGTTAATGGACATCATCGCCTTGGCCAGATCCGCATCAATACGGTCGAACACCGGCTCACCCCAGCCTGGGGGAACGCCGTCGGCAAACACTTCCACCCGCGCACCAATGGAAGAGCCGTCCTTGCGCAGGGCATTAATCAGATCTTCCAGCGCCGGCACCTTGCTTTCATCCGGAAAAAAGAACGGATTATTATTTACCGTCGACCAGTCAAGAGACTCCGCTTTCACATCACCGATCTGGGTGCAGCCGCCATAAATCCGAATTCCCAGCCTCTGTTCCAGAAACTTTCGTGCAATAGCGCCGCCCGCCACACGCATGGCGGTTTCCCGAGCAGAAGAGCGCCCACCACCTCGGTAATCACGGAAACCGTATTTCTGGGTGTAGGTGTAATCCGCATGCCCGGGGCGGAAAGTGCCAGCAATATTGGAGTAATCCTTGGACTTCTGGTCGGTATTCTCAATCAGCAGGCCGATAGTGGTGCCGGTGGTTTTGCCTTCAAATACCCCGGAGAGAATCTTCACCTGATCCGGCTCACGGCGCTGGGTGGTATAGCGGCTGGTACCGGGTTTGCGCCGATCCAGCTCCACCTGCAAGTCTTCCTCACTAATTTCCAGGCCGGGGGGGCAGCCGTCCACGATGGCACCCAGGGCCGGGCCATGACTTTCACCAAAGGTGGTGATTTTGAAACGCTCGCCGAAACTATTGCCTGCCATGGGCTCCTCAAATGCTCTGCTGTAGGGCGGAAATATCGGTATCTCCGCTGTGACTCTGCGCCCTAACGTCCCGACAATACCCAACTGTGATCATCGCGGGGGGCAAGGGTTCTTAAAAATGTTCGCGGTATTCTAGCAGCTGTTGGCGGCTAAGCATGAATACCCCGTGCCCGCCCCGCTCAAACTCGAACCAGAAAAACGGCACCTGAGGCCATTCCTGCAACATGGCCTCCCAGCTATTGCCCACTTCCACAATCAGCACGCCCTCTTCGCTGAGCTGATCAGGCGCATCCAGCAACAGCCGGCGAGTGAAGTCGAGCCCATCATTGCCCGAGGCCAGTGCCAGCTCCGGCTCATGGCGGTACTCGTCCGGCAGGCTCGCCATATCCTGTGCGTCCACGTAGGGTGGGTTAGAAACGATCAAGTCATAAGGCCCATCAACGGCGGCCAGGCCATCGGACTGTAGTGCCCTGACCTGCTCACCGAGACCATGACGCTCGATGTTCTCTTTGCAGACAGCTAGCGCATCCGCACAGATATCACTGCCATCCACCCGTGCATGCTCAAAGGCGTAAGCACAGGCAATGGCAATGCAACCACTGCCGGTGCACAAATCCAACACCCGATGCACCTGCTCCGGATCCACCCAAGGAGCAAAGGACTGCTCGATCAGCTCGGCCAGGGGCGAGCGCGGAATCAGCACACGCTCATCCACATAAAACGGCAGGCCACAGAACCAAGCTTCGTGGGTCAGATATGGCACAGGAACCCGATGATTGACACGCTGCACCAACTGGCTCACATAGCCACTGACTTCTAAGGGCAATAAACGGGCATCAAGCACCCGAGGGTCACTGTTCAGCGGTAGCGCCAGCTGGTGCATCAACAAGGCGAGCGCCTCATCCCAAGGATCATCATTACCGTGACCGAAGAACACCTCCCCGCTGCGCAACATGCTTTCCCCGAAACGCAGGCAATCGCGCACGGTTTGCAGGGTGGCAATCGCTTCATTCTGTTGCTGCGAACTGATCACGCATCCATCTCCACCGGCAGGCCAGCCGATTATCTGGTTAATGCTTATCGGCCGCCAATAAAAAGAAGCGCTGAAGATTAGCACAGAATCACTTATAAAAGCCTGCCACGCTTACAGCAAAAAGACCGCCACCAGCGTGACTACGATAATGTTGTATGCCCCCCTTTACTTCGTCCTGCCGTGAAGGTTTCGCCCAAATCACTCAAATCAAAGCCATTGTGCTGGAAGCACACTCAACCGAACCTTTCACAATATGGCTACTAAAGCTTAACAAACCGACCTTCTCGGTTTACATTTGCGACACCATAGCCCAGGCCAAGGAGTGCCTGCTTAAACAGCACCTACAGGAGTGAGCCCCATCTGGCTATTAAAAACAGAACCTGACGCGTTCAGCATCGATGATCTGCGCGACAGCAAAAACGCCACTAGCGGCTGGGACGGGGTACGCAACTATCAGGCCCGTAACCGCCTACGCGATGAGATGAAGGCCGGCGATACCGTGCTGATCTATCACTCCAGTTGCGCAGTCCCGGCCATTGTTGGTGAAGCCGTCGTTACCAGCGACCCTTACCCAGATCCAACCCAATTTGACCCTGCTAGCGATGGCTATGATGCACGTAGCCGCCAGGATCATCCCCGCTGGTACCAGGCTGACGTACAGTATGTCTGCCACTACCCGCACCCCCTGACACTCAAACAGATACAGCACCATCCAGAGTTTGCGGACATGGAACTGGTTGTGCGGCCTCGCCTATCGGTGCAAAAAGTCTCCGAACGCCAGCTCCAGTTGATTCGACAGATGTGCCAGCTCGTTAGCGCCACCGCATAGAACGCGGAGCGCACCACCTCCATTTGCGCGCACCAAAATGGCGCACAAACTAATGATAAAGAAGTAGAAGAGCCACCCCCAACCGCCCGACATTCTGGCGCAGAGATTGCATACCTGCTTCATTAACCAATAATGAATAGGGTTCATAACCATGCCTCTGCGACGCCACCACTGGGCTTCTCTGCTGTTTATTCCCCAGTTTGCCAATGCGGACACTCTCACCGCTACTGATACTGTGTGGATTGCCATCGCCGCGGCGCTGGTTTTTTTCATGCAGGCGGGGTTTGCACTGCTCGAAAGCGGCTTGAGCCGAGCGAAAAACTCCCTGAATGTAGTGATGAAAAACTATATGGATCTGTGCGTCGGCACTCTGGTTTTCTGGGCCGTCGGTTTTGGGTTGATGTTCGGCACCAGCAGCAATGGCTGGTTCGGACAGGATCAGTTCATGCTGAACCACGCAGATAGCAGCACCTGGGCTATGCTCCTGTTCCAGATTATGTTTGCGGCCACGGCCGCTACTATCGCCTCCGGCGCAATGGCAGAACGAACACGCTACGCAGGTTACCTGTGTGGCGCGGTGTTCATTACTGGGGTTATCTATCCATTGTTTGGCAACTGGGCATGGAACGATAATGGCTGGTTGGCACAAATGGGCTTTATTGATTTCGCTGGCTCTACTGTGGTTCATAGTATTGGCGGCTGGTGCGCCTTGGCCGGCATCATGGTAGTCGGCCCCCGCCTGGGCCGTTTCGATAGCCAAGGTACCCCACGCAGCATCCCTGGACACAACCTTTCCTACGTAGCACTGGGTGGCTTCATTCTTTGGTTCGGCTGGTTTGGCTTTAATGGCGGCTCAACCCTGTCGGCCAGCGTGGACATTGCCAAAGTGAACCTGAACACCCAACTTGCCGCGGCCGCCGGAGCCGTCGGCAGTGTTATCTTCCGTATGGCCAAGCGTCACCCGATCTTGCTCACGGAAACAGTGAATGGCAGCTTGGCCGGACTGGTCGCCGTCACCGCCGGCTGTGCCGTCATGACCCCTAGCTTTGCCATTGTCACCGGCGTGGTTGCCGGCGCACTAGCCGCCTTCGGGGCTCGCATTCTGCTCGCCTTTCGACTGGATGATGTAGTGGGCGCGGTACCCGTTCACGCCTTTGCCGGTGCGTGGGGCACCCTGGCCGCCGGACTGTTTTACGACGGCGATCTGTTCAATAGCCAGCGTGTGATGGTGCAACTACTGGGAGTGGTCGTGGCATTTGGCTGGGCATTCTTTACCGCATTAATCATGTACATGCTGGTGTCTATTTTAGCCGGGCTGAGGGCGCCCGCACTGCACGAACAGCGAGGGCTAGATCTCAGCGAACATGCTGAAATCGGCTATCCTGAATTCCCCCAAAACACCCTATACAGCAGCGAAAATTATAGCGCAGAGAGGGCAAGCCGTCAGGAGCCGCAGCCATGAACTTCGTGCCCATAGACCAAAGTGTTCAGCGTCGACGGCGAGCCGTCATTACTGGCCTAACACCATATATGAATGAACCCGTGTTACGGGAAGCGATTAGCCACTGGCAACAGCATTATTCACAGCGCCCAAGTTTTTCACTGCAAGGGTTTGTGAGTGATCTATGCCGCCTGTTCGATCTCAATGAGCGTAGGCATCACATTCATATGAGTTTGGTACAAGCCATGACGCTTTCCGACAGTGAACTGGCCGCTGACCCTCTGGCCATTAGTGACAAGAATCTCACCGACACTCACCCTTATACTTATGCCTTCCAGCTTCTGCTTCAAGCGCTTTGGCTGAGACTTGGCAAACCGACAGCCCGCCAATTGAAGGTGGATCAAGGGACGCAATTGCGACAGGCCAGTGTTAGCACAGAAACTCGGCTCACTATGGAATACTGGCTACAAGCACCGGACAAACCGCTAAGCACCCTGCCACTGCCCAGCCTGCGCGATCAATTGAATCGTACCTACGTACTGCTATGCCAGCGGCTGGGGCCAGTAGAGGCTGACCGTCAGCTCAAGGGCGCCTACCAGACAACCTTGCTCCAGCTTGATAACCCCGAAGGGCTGCAGGCACTGATGTAGACTTACTCTCTGTTACACAACACAGGATCAGGTACTCTCAGAAGTTGAAGAGACCGCGGTTCGCACCACAGGGGAAATGATGAAATTACATCACCAGATATTATTTGCCATGCTGGCCGGCACACTGGCCGGCAGTTTTACTGCGGAATCCAGCACCCTCTTGGGAATGCCGATTATCAGCGGTTACGATCTGGTGGGCAGCCTGTTCATCAATGCACTGAAGATGGTCGTCATTCCGTTAATCGTTACCGCCATTATCAACGGCATGGTGGGCGTTGGCGATGACGAAAACCTGGGACGAATGGTTTTGAAAACCGTCGTCCTATACATGAGCACAACCCTGGTGGCGGTGCTAATCGGGCTGGTCGCAGTGAATCTATTCACTCCCGGAATCATCAATGGTCAGCCCGCCCGAGATCTACTGGGCTTGGCCACAGAAACCCAGGACGCCCTAGCTAAAATCGACGGACGAGGCGTCGGTGATTTCACCGAGATCCTACTCCAGATGCTTCCCCCCAATCTGATCGCCGCTGCCGCCAACGGGCAAATGCTCGGGCTGATCGTCTTTTCGCTGCTGTTTGGGTTTTTTCTGCGCACCGAGCGCTCATCGTCTGGCCAGAGTCTGCGCAATATCATCGACGGGATCTACCAGGTGGTCATGAAAATCACCATGCTGGTGATCCGTTTTACCCCGCTAGGAGTATTCGCTCTTATTGCCGCCACCGTGACTCGCACTGGCATGGATGCCATCGAACCGCTTGCCTGGTTCTTTCTTACGGTACTGGTAGCCCTGGCTCTGCATGCTTTCGTGTTCATGCCGCTACTGATCGTGCTAGCCGCGAAACGCTCCCCTCTTCGCCATATTCAAGCCATGACGCCAGCGCTGCTCACGGCATTCTCCTCGGCCAGTTCAGCAGCAACGTTGCCGCTGTCTATGGAATGTGTACAGAAACGCTCCGGCGTATCAACCCGCACCAGCAGCTTCGTGCTGCCTCTGGGGGCCACCGTCAATATGGATGGCACCGCCCTATATGAATGTGTAGCAGCCATGTTTATTGCCCAGGCTTACGGTATGGATCTGTCTCTGGCCACCCAGTTCATGATCGTGATTACCGCCCTGCTTACATCAATCGGCGTAGCCAGTATTCCAGCTGCCTCCTTAGTGGCCATCACCGTGATCCTTGGCGCTATCGGCCTGCCAGCCGAAGCCATCGGACTGATTCTGGTAACGGATCGTGTGCTGGATATGTGCCGCACCGCCGTCAACGTCTGGGGAGATAGTGTGGTAACCGTGGTGCTCGCCCGTAGCGAGGGGGAAGAAACGGTGTTGTCGCTACCGGTTTCCAAGATGGAGAAGGTAACGACAACAGACGTACATTGAACTGGTGATGCAACTGTTAACGAACACTCTTAGAATGCGTCGGGAGCGCCGCTACTCTTCTCCCAATCGCGCTTAATGGTAACGGCTGCGCTGGCGATAACAGGCACCATGCAGACAAACGCCAACAAAGCCCAGAATAGGTTGTCGCCATTATTTTCCACGGCCACCACGATGAGAATCGTTACCGCTACAGCAACAATCAAAGCCAGGATATCCTTAAACAAACGCGAGAATAAAGTCATAACAATTGCTCCCTCAAATTCCTTTAGTGAACACATGTTAACTTTTCATTCCTGAAAGTCAACACTTGTTCACAAGGATATTTTTTCTACCGTTATTACATTTGGAGTCACGTTGAAACAATCCCCAACCCTGCTGATTACCCGAGGCTGCACACCGTTAGGTCTGGCTCTAGCACAGGCTGCTGCCGGACACTATCGGATTGCGATCGCCAGCGACGATACCCATACCGGTAACGCACTGTGCCGCCGCTTGCATGAAGACGGTCATGAAGCTCTATTTATCGAGACAATAGCGGGTGAAGTGAGGGACATTCAGCGAGCCGTCAACCGGGTTCTACGTCGCTGGCAGCAGCTGGATGTGGTGGTTAATTTACCCGGAAATATGCTGGTGGGGCCTTTTGAAGCGGCGCAGACTCAGCAATGGCAAACGCTGGCCAGCCAACAGTTGATGCAAGTAGTAAACAGCAGTCAGAGCGCGCTAACTGCTATGAAAAAACAAGGATATGGGAGCATTATTAATGTGGTGCCCGATTGCGGCCTACTCCCCGGGCCACTCACCTCCGCAAGCAGTGCGACCTATGCGGCCATCATCGCCCTGACCGAAAGCCTAAATAGCGAGCTGGCCAACAGCCCAGTGAACGCCTGGGCAGTTGCCCTACCACTCTACCAGGAACAAGCTGAACAATTGGATGCTACCGATCCGCTCAGCCAAGCCCGCTTCAAACGTAAAACCCGTGACAGTTTAAATACTGCGGCTTCACTGAGCGGTGATATTCTGGCTATGCTAAAAACACCTGAGGCCACCGCCCTGCATACGCCCTGCGCATCCACACGGGCACAATGGAGATTGAAGCGTTGGTTCACAAAGCGATGGGACAAAAAAATGCAGCAACGAGGACGTCGCTACCGCCGTAAGGGAACCGCGGAGTCTTCTTAGCAGACCGTTGGAAGCCTGCTAAGCCGCTAAGGTAACTATCGCTTAAAATTACAACACTCAGCAGAACGTTTCTACATAGCGTAGTGTATCGCGGTAATCACTCGCCAGAGCATTATCAATTTTGGGTGCCACCAATGACACTAATTTTTTTCCAACCAACGGCACGGAACTGCTGATCTCCACCTCCGTGTGTTGAATCGCTTCGTTTTCATCTCCGGTCAGCACCATAACACCGCCAATTTTTATGGGCACATTGCCTAACTCAAACCGGTATTGGGCCTGATATCGCCCTGCTATGGGAGGGGGCGTCCACAAAAATTCCGTCAGCAAATCAGCGCTTTCTGGTAAGAAACGACGGGCCATGGATGGCACTTTGTCAGTGCTGATAGCAATTGGCTGTATTAATTGAATCAACATTCCCCGTGATGTGTCTTCAAAGGCGCCAAAACGATAATTATCCACCTTGCTCCATTCATAGCGGGTTTCGTAGAACGCCTTGCTTGTCAGTACTTCATAAAGCCGATTCACACTGATGGGATACTGGCGATCAACCATAACTTTCATACTGCCTCCTGATCTGACGCTGAGCGCTTCATCAGTTCTAGTAACGGTGCCAACTGACGTTCCAAGTCCGGCAATGCGCTAACCACTGCCCGAGGTTTCCCGGCACGTAGCAGCACCAGTGCCTGCTCAATCGTTAATATGGGTGCAGATTCATCTACCGACAAGGTAGTATCTGCATCATCACTTAATACGGTACCTGGCCCCAACTTTCTAGCCTGCTTTAACTGCTCCTCCAACGCCAGTTGTACCTGACGCGGCGTCAATCCCGCATGCACAGCCGGGGTATGGATAATGACCGTCAGCGGCAACCGCTGCACCTTGCCCCGAAACTGGAAGGCCAGCCTCTCGCTGACTTTCAATGCTCGCTCCACAAATCGCTTGGCGCCATTTGGCCCAGCGCTGGGTAACAACACGGTAAATTGCGCCACGCTGCTACGTGCCAGAGAGTCTTCCTTACGAATCACCCCACGCAGGGACTGAGCCAGCTTCAAAAGCACCATATCCGTGCGCTTTTTACCCAGCTGAACGAAAAGTTGATTGAATTGGTAAATCTCCAGCTGCACGACCGACAGCCTGTACTGCTGGCGGGCAGCCAATGCCAGCTCCTGGCGCAGTCGATGTACTAGGTAACGGCGATTGCCCAACCGGGTTAGCGGGTCAATCATCGCCTGTTTGGCGAATTCCTTGCGCTCATTTTGGTAGTTGGCGTGGGCTCTGGCACGAGCTAACAAGTCAGTGGAATTAAACGGTTTACTGATGAAGTCCGTGCCGCCCAGTCGTAGGGCTTCAGCCCGAGCTTCATCATCATTCTCTGCACCGGTAACAATAATAACCGGCAATCCAGCAACGCCTTCATCCTCGCTGGTGCGGATTTTTTTCAGCAACGCGAAACCATCCATTTCCGGCATGGCCAGATCAGAAAAAACCACGCTGATGGACGGGTTGTGACATACCATGGTCCAAGCTTGGAGACCATTTTCTGCCACCTCGACTCGAAACTCTCTACCGAGCATCTTGTCAGCCGCAAGGCGCATTACCTTAGAATCATCCACAAACAACAGTGAGGGTTTGGACGCCTTATCCATTATGACCTATTCCTTTCCCAGAAGCCCCAGCGCACCTGTGCTCAGGGCACGTCCAAGCATTTAGGCACAAAGCCAAGACCGACGCTGGCAAAACCCACGCGCATAATGGTAGGTAAATAGTGTTTTTTCAGTAAGTGCTTAGGTCGAACCGCCATGCAAAACGCCCTGTCATTAATACCAAAACAGCGGCAATAGCTTTCCCGAACAGCACATAATCTAAGGCTCATTAGCATGCGACGGCTGATGAATTTACGGGTCATCAGCCTTGCTAGTTTGCAGCAACAATAGCAGGAAAATATCAAAGGCACGTTATTGAGGCGACACACTCACAAAAAGAAGTGTTGCGGTCAGGCGTAAACCAGACCGCAAGAGATTTGAAATCAAGTAACCCAAAGCGAATACCATGACAACTAGACTAGACGAAATACATCAGCAACCACTCTGCGGCCAGCGCTGGTTTTTCTTCGCCTTCAATTTCAACGGTAAACGCAAACTTGAGCAACCACTGCCCTTCGCGTTTCTCAGAGACGTCCAGCAAGGTTGCCAAGGCACGAATCCGCTTACCCTCTTTCACGGGCGCCATAAAGCGTAGCTTGTCGAAGCCATAATTCATGCCCATTTTCATGCCCTTGGGCATTAGAAAATCGTCAATGGACGCTTGCAAGTAGGGCAATAAAGACAGAGTCAGGTAGCCATGAGCAATAGTGGTACCGAAGGGAGTATTCTTGGCCTGCTCCGCATCAACATGAATGAACTGATGATCTAAAGTCGCATCCGCGAATGCATTAATCCGCTCCTGATCGATCTGAAACCAATCCGACGCACCCAATTCCTTGCCGACATAATCCACTAATGATGTAGCTTCGATCACTTTCATGGCACCGCTCTCCTGGGGCTGTCACCGTTTTCTTTTGAGGATAACGACACAGCCCCCCAGCACCATGACCGATTAAAACCATATGCATACATGTACTGGTGGTTTTGGTCAGTCATCGCCAGCCCGTGAAAGAAGGTCATCGGTCTCACATAGAAACGTATTTATGCTGGCTGCAACACTTTGCGGCTCCTCCATGTGCAAATGATGGCGCCCAGGCAAACGTATAATGGTGGCGCCACTCAGCCAGCCCAGTCGATGGTCGAACATACCGTTACCGCCCATGCCCTGCTCACCAATAATAAGGCATACCGGAGCCTTTATCGCACGGACAAAGCCTTCCACCTGTTCTTCAGTAAGGCGTAGAAACGAGGTCAGCCGTAAGCGGCTGTCTGCGCGCCAGGTCCAGCCACCTTCCACGGGCATTAAGCCTCGATCGCTCAAAAGCGCGGAGGCTTTATGGTTCAACCCACCAAACCCTTTTGTACGGGCTTCAATCGCATCCTCTACATGGGCGTAAACCGGTTTACGCTTCCCAGCCAAGGATGCAGAATCATCCAGGGCTTTGCGAAGATTGCTGGCCACATCCTTGCCATCAGTACTCGGTGGCCCCAATCCTTCTATCAACACTACCCGTGATACTCGCTCAGGGCAGGCAGCGGCGAACAGACAGGCAATCCCTGCGCCCATGGAGTGTCCCATCAAGGTAAAACGCGTCCACCCTAATTGGTCGACCACCGCCAGTACATCCCGCACATGATCCACCAGATGGGTAACCACGCCACAAGGGCGATGGTCGGAATGGCCGTGGCCGGAAAAATCCATGGCCAGCAACGGTCTTTGAATAAAGCGGGACAACGGCGCAAATGACGCGGCATTATCCAACCAGCCATGCAAGGCCAAGATAGGTTCTGCGTCATTTCTATCAACCTCTCCAGGCCATTGCAGCGCGCTAATCGTCTGCCCGTAGACACTGAATTTTCTTTCTATCGCATCCATGATTCAGCGTTTTTTAGATTGCAATTCATTCAGTAACTCACGGAACAACTCCAGCGTTTTTTCTGGCTTTTCCAGTGGGTACATGTGCGAGCCTTCTGCAATACGATGAAGCATGCCGTGACGCTTCGCATGGCGTTTTCCGCAGTCATGAAAAGGAGAAGGAGAATCTTTACCCGTGACGATAGCCCCTGGGACTTGTAACCGAGGCATGCGAGTAACATTGGTGGGGGTATGACGGAAAATATCCACTTCAACTTGCGGCCGAAACCGCAATCGCCATCCCCCTTCCCATGGCTCAACACCCGCGTTCAAATAATCAGACAAGCAGCGAGGATCAAATGTCTTGAACAAGCCTCGTGAAGAAAAATAGCTAACCACAGAATCCCAATCCGGCCAGTAATCAAGACGCCCAAGGCTTTTCCCTGCCGGGGTGACTTTATCAATCTGCCTAGTGAGTTTCGCTGCGTGAATCAGTAATCCGGGCAGTCCATTCATCACTGGTGGATCCAGCATAATCAAACTTGAAAACCAGTCTGGGCGACGTTGTGCCACCAGATACATCAACACCGACCCCAATGAATGCCCAGCCCCCACAATAGGCTTAGGCAATGGTGCCAGTTGCGCTTCCAACTCTAGGCTAAGACTGTGCCAGCCACTATCCACAGGAAAAGCTGGATCATGCCCGGCACGGTCCAGTATTACCAATTCATATTCAGCAGCCAGCGGTGCAAGAAAGGTGTCGTAACTATGGCCAGGTATGCCATTGGCATGTGCGAAGGCAAGGACCTGACGACCTGATTGTTCAGGCATGAAATCTCCAAATGGGCCAAGGCATCCGGCCCAAGCAAAAGGCACATCTTAACGGCACTAACAACAAACACACCATGGCCGATAACGCCATACGTGACAGCACAGATGCATGCAGGCGTTACAGGATGCCCGTTTAAAGCTTTCGACTGTCTTGGCATGGTTTGGCATAGAGAGTAATAGCAACCGAATGCAGAAACCTTGAACGCCAGGACTTTGTCAGAATCAGACTCTCTGGACAAAAGCCTAAGGGGCTGGCTGGCACGCCATTCGTATCATTCTATCAAATCCGCGATGAACGACTTTTAAGGTAGTGTACAATGCGGGCACCAAGGAGGCGCTATGACCCTGATTTCATTCAACATCAATGGTATTCGTGCCCGTCTACATCAGCTCCAGGCGGTGATCGACAAATACCAACCCGCATTAATCGGCTTGCAGGAAACCAAGGTTCACGACCCGGAGTTTCCAGAGCAGGCGGTTCGAGATATGGGCTACCATCCCTATTATTTTGGCCAGAAAGGCCACTATGGGGTGGCCCTGATTACCCGCGAACCTCTGGAATCAGTGCAGTATGGTTTCCCCACCGACGACGAAGACGCGCAGCGGCGCATGATTATCGGCACACTGAAACATAATGATGGTAGCCTAATCACAGTACTCAACGGCTACTTCCCTCAAGGGGAAAACCGCGACCACCCGTTAAAGTTTCCTGCCAAGAAAAAATTCTACGAAGATCTGCAGCATTACCTGATCACCCACCATCAGCCCAGCGATCAAGTGGCGGTAATGGGGGACTTCAATATTTCATCTACAGATCTGGATATCGGCATTGGCGAGCCGAACCGCAAGCGCTGGCTGCGCGAAGGCAAAACCAGCTTCCTGCCTGAAGAAAGGGAATGGTGGGACCGCCTAGTAGGCTGGGGCCTGACTGACACCTTCCGACACCAGAATCCCACTACCGACGACGTATTCTCCTGGTTTGACTATCGCTCCAAGGGCTTTGATCGTGAGCCACGCCGAGGCCTGCGCATTGATACCGTATTGGCTACTGAACCACTGATGGCCAAGCTGGACACCACCGGTGTGGATTATGAGATGCGCGCAATGGAAAAGCCCTCGGATCATTGTCCGGTCTGGGCACGTTTTAACGGCTGAGCAGGTTATTCCATGAAAGTCAGGCTGCACCCGGAAAAGTTAAAAGCGAACCTGGATACCATCGGTCTCATTATCGACCTGGCCATGATTGTGCTGGTGATCGCCAATTTGAGCCTAATCCTGTTTGACTGGCTGTTTCAGGTGCCACCTGTTCAGGATTTTCTTGCTTCGCTGGTGCCAGCTTTCCACAACTTTTATCGCGACACCATTCATAGTGATTTTCTGTTCTACGACCTCTGCTTTGTGGCGGTCTACCTAACGGAATTCACCATTCGCTGGATTGTTGCTATTGCCCGACACACATACCATCGCTGGTTTTTCTATCCGTTTGCCCATTGGTATGACCTGCTCGGCTGTATTCCCGTGGGTAGCTTCCGCTGGCTGCGGATTCTGCGCGTTATCAGCCTATTAATACGTCTACAACGTATGGGCATCGTGGATCTATCTCAGACCTGGTTGGGGCAAACTATTCTCAAATACTACGGCATTGTTGTGGAGGAAATATCCGACCGTGTCGTCATCAACGTGCTGAGTGGCGCGCAGCGTGAAATCGGCGGTGGCAGCCCCCTGCTTCACCGTATTGAGTCCCAGGTCCTAGTACCCCGCAAAGAACAACTGGTTAGTTTTGTCGCCGCGCGCATTGCCAACGCAACCCAAAAAAGTCATGGCCAATACCGCGATCAATTAGCCGAATACTTCTCGCACCTGACAGACGAATCCCTAGTGCGCACCCAAGCCGGCCGACGTCTTGCCAGCATTCCCGTTGCGGGCCCCCGCGCCATCGCGCTACTTGGCGAGGCAGTACGCGAAACGGGTAGCGCCTTCGTGGATCAGCTGGTGGATGACCTGGCCTCCTCTGCCAACCGCCCCCAACTGGAGCAGTTATTACATGACTTGATTGACGCTGCGGGCGGCGAGGGCGAACAGCTGGATGCGTTGATTCGCGACACTTTGCTAGACGTTCTTGAGCAAGTTAAAAATCAGGTCGCTGTTCAGCAGTGGAAACTGGAAGAGCAAGACCCATCACTCAAAAGTTTATAACCCGTATAACATAGAGAAAGCGAGCAACACTAACCCCAACAGGAACAGCACCTACACCACCGGCAATGATGGCTCGAGCTTTCCCATTCCTAGGTTCTTCAGATAGGTTTCCCAAAAGCGGATTGCTCTTGACGTGGCACTAAATGCACATCGATTACCCAGTCGTGAGCGCATCCAGAGCCAAGCATTCTGCGGCCATAGAACGAACATAAAAAAAAGCACCAACCAGTAGTTGGTGCTCAATTCGGCCTAAGCCGCACGGTGCAAGGAGACACCGTGCATCCCCCCTCAGGCGTCGTTCCGATGGCACTATTTACTTACTGTTGAGGAGCCTGTCATGCGTTCTGTGTGCCACCGAATTCAGGCTACGATAGTAAGCCCGGTCTGCAAAGCAAGCATCGGCGAACGGTACAGAACGGGCTACCAAGGGTGCTGAAGGGCGGATTAACGGTTGGCGATCTCTTCGCCTGGGCTGCATAACCAAAGCAATTGCGCGCCGTCAGCGGCAGTAACATCCACATCAAAACAAGCCACGGTTCCCACATTGAAGCCCACCCGTTCCGACACGCCCGTCCAGCTTGCCGTCAATTGCGACACCAGCGGCATATGGCTAACCAGCACCGAGTCAGCCGCTGGCGGGTTGGCTAGCAACCAGTCAAACAGCGCTTTGGGGGGGCTATCCGGTGTTAGATAGGGGCACTCCTGCCGGGGCAAACCAGGGTATACCTGCGCAATACAATCCGCTGTCTGCTGAGCGCGCAGATACGGACTCACAATCAATCCGCTAATCTGAACACCCCGTTCCTGAAGCGATTGCCAGTGAGAAAGCAGTGCTGCCTGTCCAGCTTCTGTCAATGGTCTCAGGGCATCGGTCTCCGCCTGGGCAACCGCCTGACCATGCCGACTAAGATAGAGCTTCATGACGTAAACGCGCCCAACTGAAACTCCACATCATGTTTGTATTCGCCGCTCATCAGATTCTGGATCATCAGTTCCAGCGGTTGACCGTGATAGACGATTTTGTACAGTGCTGTGGCAAGCGGCATATACACATCCAACTCTGCCGCTTTATCCGCCACGAGCTTGATGGTGTTGATGCCCTCGGCTGTCTGGCCTAGGCATTCTATGGCTTGTTCCAAGGTTTTACCTTCACCAAGCTGAAAACCTACTTGGTAATTGCGTGACAGCGAAGACGTACAGGTGGCAATTAGGTCACCCACCCCGGACAAGCCTAAGAACGTCATGGGATTAGCGCCCAGCTTCACGGCAAAACGGCTCATTTCAGCCAACGCTCGAGTGATCAAAAAACTGCGGCTGTTTTCACCAACACCAATCGCCGCGGCCATGCCGGAAGCCACCGCATAAATATTCTTCAGGGCCCCGCCCAGTTCAACGCCATAGATATCCGGATTGTCATATACACGGAAATAATCGCAGCTCAAGGCGTTTTGCACAGTCTGCCGTAACGTCTCATCCGGGCTGGCAATTACTGTACCAGTGAACTTCTGTTCAACCACTTCCTTGGCCAGGTTGGGCCCGCTTAACACGCCGATACGAGTATGCGGCCAATACTGATGCAATAGCTCGCTCATCAACAAGAAGCCATCCGCATAAATGCCCTTGGTACAACTGATCACCACGGCCTCATCAGGCACCCACTGACGAGCCTGTTCCAGTACCTCGGCAAAAGCCTTGCTCGGAATCGCCACAAATACCATGGAAGCACCGCCAAGCGCTTCTTCCAGGCTATCCGTGGCAGTCACCTCTTTCGGTAATTCTGCACCGGGGAGGTAGCGAGTGTTTTCGCGATCAATATTGATTGCAGCGGCGGTTTCCGGGTCACGTACCCACAAGTTTACGTTGTGCCCATTGGCCGCCAGAATGCTGGCCATGGCGGTACCAAAACTGCCCCCACCCAGAATGGCGGCATTATGCTTTTCTTGCGTCATAGGAACGCCTTGTTTACGGCTTTCCGGCATCATAGGCGCCCTTGGAAGTCGAGACAACGGGAGCGTGAAGAACGCCGCAACAGGTAACGCGAGAAATGAAGGGAATGGGCTTGCACCCAAACCCGCCTAACGCAGCCAAAGCGGCCCGGAAAGTAATCAAGCTGACACCAGCCGCTCTACGTGACCTCGTAAAGTCCCGTAGAGCGGACGGTCGAAAGCAGTCAGTGCTACGACTTTTAGACTGACTGAGAGAACAACGCTTGCATCCGGCGCGCGGTCGCCGCCGGGTCTTTCGGTAATTGCCCCTCCGCCAGCATTGCTTGATCTAACAGCAAGGCAGCGAAATCATTGAATTTTTCATCTTCTTCAATGCGGGTCAGCGCTTGCAGCAAGGTATGATCGAGATTCACCTCCAGTACCGGCTTATTTTCCGGCACCGGTTGCCCGGCAGCTTCCAACATACGTCGCATTTGAGGCCCCAGCTGATCTTCTGCTAGCACCAGGCACGCAGGGGAATCCACCAGCCGTGTAGTGGCCCGGACTGCTTCAACCTGCTCGGTTAAGCTAGCGGCAAGGCGCTGGATCAAGGGATCATCATTATTAGCCTGTTCACTCTCATCCCCAAGGTCCAGTTCTCCGCGAGCCGCATTGACCAGTTTCACCTCTTTGTAGCTCTCCAGATACCCCACCATCCACTCATCCACAGGATCGCTGAGCAGTAGTACCTCAATGCCTTTCTTGCGGAATACCTCCAGATGGGGACTCTGGCGTGCAGCCGACGGAGTGTCGGCAAGCAGATAATAGATGCAATCCTGATCGGCAGGCTTGCTCTCCAGATACTGATCCAAAGATGTACTCACTGAATCTGGTGTTTTGCTGGTGGCAAAACGTAGCAAGGCGGCAATGCTTTGCTGATTATCCCGGTCTTCTGCGACACCTTCCTTGATTACAGAACCAAACTGCGCCCAGAATTTGGCGTACTGCTTGTCATCGTTGCTGAGTTTTTTCAGCATTTGCAGCACACGTTTTGTCAAAGCGGACCGAATTTTCTGAACCGGACCGTAGTCCTGCAACAACTCGCGGCTTACGTTCAGGGGCAGATCCGGTGCATCAATCACCCCCTTAATGAAGCGCAGATATTGGGGCAGAAACTGTTCTGCATCGTCCATAATGAAAACGCGCTGAACATATAGCTTTAGGCCACGATTAGCTTCACGTTGATACAAATCGAAGGGGGCTTGAGCCGGGACATACAGCAGACTGGTGTACTCCAGCTTGCCTTCCACCTTGTTATGGCTCCAGGTCAGAGCATCCTGAAAATCATGACTGATGTGTTTGTAGAAGCTCTGGTATTCCTCGTCAGTCACCTCACTTCGCGGCCGCTGCCACAGAGCCGTAGCGGAATTAAGGGTTTCGGTTTTAGTGTCTTTGTCACCCTCTTGCGGCGTTTCCAGAACAATAGGGAAAGCCACATGATCAGAGTACTGGCCGATCACCTGACGAATTTTGAAATCATCCAGAAAATCCTTGGCATCATCACGCAGGTGCAAAATCACCGCTGTGCCCTGCTCATCACGGGGAACGGTTTCTACAGTGAATTCGCCCTTGCCATCACTTTCCCAGCGCACGCCGTTATTAACGGCTTCGCCCGCCTTGCGAGTTTCTACCGTAACGGTTTCGGCGACGATAAACGCAGAGTAAAATCCCACCCCGAATTGGCCAATTAACTGGGCGTCTTTTTTCTGGTCACCGCTAAGATTTGCCAGGAATTTTTCCGTGCCAGACCGAGCGATGGTGCCCAAATTATCTACCACTTCGTTCTCACTCATGCCGATACCATTATCGGCAATCGTCAGGGTACCCGCGTCTTTATCCACGCGCAGGGTAATCTGGGGCTCACCACCCTGCTCCAACAAAGCCGGGTTATCCAGTGCCTCAAAGCGTAGCTTGTCGCATGCATCAGAGGCATTAGAAATCAATTCACGTAAAAAAATTTCACGATTGCTGTAAAGCGAATGAATCATCAAATGCAGAAGACGGGATACCTCTGCCTGGAAACCATGAGTTTGTTTTTCGGCTGACACAGCTGACTCCTGAACCTACGAGTAATGTTGATCCAACAAATGTGGGCAAATCGATAGTTTTCAAGGGGGGGCTGACCAGGTAACCGGTAACGGAGCGTCCCTTTTGGTCTGGTGCGACAAACGTAGAATTCACGTAAGGAAAGAAAAAATGCAGGCCTGCCGTTCCATACCCGACCAAAGCCCCCTCTTCCCTCTGTAGTAAATACCTTTAACGCGCAGCCTCAATATGGCGAATACTGTCAAAATCGTAGAAAAATTCCATACTGCCCGCGCCTACCGGCACACTCAAGGTCAGCTGATTATCGACCAGAGACTGCAGAACTCCGGTACGTTTCGATCCGTCACTGGCTTCAATAACCACTTTTTTTCCTATTAGCGTTTTAAGTTCACTGTGCCTTTCTGATGCTGGTTCAGTTGTTTCCGGTGACTCTGGACGCTGTTGCACACTTGTCACCGACGCAGACTCAACCTTGGGCTGTTGCTGCGCACTAATCGGCAATTTACTTCCCGTGGATTCCAGCAAGACTTGCTTACCCGATGACAGCGTCATGGATTTCAATTCCGACGCCCCAACGCTACGCTCCACATTACCGCTACCCACGCTCATCACTAGCCAGAGGCGGTCGCCACTAATCTTGCGCAGTACACCTTCCAGTTTTTGGCCACCGATAGTTTCCAGCAACACAAATTGGTTCACGTACGCCACCAGCTCGGGGAAGGTCAGAGTGACCGGCTCGGGTGCTGTTGAATGTGTCTCCCCTGGCGTCTCAATGTTAGGTTCTACTAATTTAATGCCTTGATCCTGGGGAGCAACAGTTACCCGAGTGTCCATTGACCCAGGCACCACAGCCCAGCCCACATCGGCTTTTTCAAGACGAATCTTGCGCTCTTGAACTTCTCCATTACTTAATTCCACCGTTGCTATTACAAGGCCCACCTTCTCGGCCCGGTGCAAGGTCGCATGCTTAGTCTGAACATGGAGCAACGCCCCCTGTGGGAACTGGGTTTTCAGAAACTCCTCCGCTACATAAGCGAGGGTGTCTTCATGATCGAAGTACAGATCAACCTCACCGTTGCGATAACGTAGGTGATTAGTGTGGGCGGTAAAATTCCCGCTTAGATAACTTTTAAAACTGTCCGGCATAACCAGCACAATCGAACCGGAGAGCTGACCTGTATCCAGTGGCGCCAGCGCCAACTCCATGCGGTAGCCACCTTCGAAAATTCGGGTTTCAGGGTAATCCTTGCCTTGCGGTTTCCAAGACAAATGGGCCACCGGAGCGCCCTCATCAGATGGACCAACGATCAGTGTCTTGCGTTCGGTAATATCTTCTGGATTCCAGCCTAGAAGAACACGCACTTCCAAATCCGCAAGAAATCCTTCGCCCTGACTAAGCGTCAACACCCCATCAATGAGAGCGACGCGATCGTAGCGAAAAGGTTCGCCATGCAGGCGGCCTGTGAGGCGCTTGCCCTGGCCCTCAACAACCAGTAACGCCGCCTCTTCCGAGGAAACAAAAGCGGTACTGCTTGCCTTCTTCTCGCCACGCAAGACCTGGCCACTCTGGCTCGACATCGGCTGGACTGCGATATCTCCCGCTAGGCCACCAGTCATCACTAACAAGCCAACACCCACTGCCGTGGTTAGCACCGCACCCACACGAGCCAGCGCCCACCATCGGTAATATTCCCAGTGACTTTGCACCTGCCCAAAGCTGACCATAGGCAGCAGAAAAAAAAGCGGGCTGTGGCCCCTGCTACCAGCTTCATGCATCAAACCTAGCGTAGCGATAATAAGTGCGCTTACCCCAACAATAATCAGCAGTTCTGCCATATTATTATTTTCTCCATGAGCCCACACGCTATCGATAGGCGGCGAACATCTTCTCACTCTACAAAGCCTTCTGCAGGCATTCCAGCACTTAAGTTATTGTTTTTTCTATCAGGTTCAGGGCTATGACATGCATCACATTTAGCCTTCCGAAACGACCCGCTGCAAGTACTTATTCACCCACAAACAGACCTTCCGCTCATCCTTTCAGCGCCACTCATCATTGAAAAAGAAAAAAAACTTGTAAGCCCCAAAATCACGAGATATACAAGCGCTGAGGACATTGGGAAACCGAAGACCCGGACCCGATTGATTCGCATAACAGGTTGTTTGAGGAGGTCAGGAAGGAGGCCACCATGAGTAACCATCGTGGTAATGAGCAAGACCTTGATTCGGAAGATCTGCTGATGAACGAAGATTTCGATATCCTTGATGACAACATTGAAGAGGATGAGCAGGAAGAGCGCAGCGCTCGCAGCCGCTCTGTCAACATGGACATGCGCCACCGCATTGAAGAACGGCTGGAAGAGCGACGCCTGAAGAAGGAACTCAATGAGTACGAGTCCTTTGAGCTGGACGACGATCGTCTCCACTAAAGCCCATAAAAAAAGCCGGCTATAGGCCGGCTTTTTTTAAAACGCTTGCGACGAACTTACCAGCCAGTCGCTTCTTTCACAGCCTTGCCAATCTCTGCCGGGTTACGCACAGTCTTCACTCCTGCCGCCTCCAGCACTGCGAATTTTTCGTCAGCGGTACCTTTACCACCGGCAATAATCGCCCCAGCATGCCCCATACGCTTACCCGCCGGAGCGGTAACACCCGCAATGTAGCTCACCACAGGCTTGGTCACATGCTCTTTAATATAGGCCGCCGCTTCATCTTCTGCGGTACCGCCAATTTCACCCACCATAACAATGGCTTCGGTCTGCGGATCATTCTGGAACAACTCCAGCGCATCAATGAATGTCATCCCCGGAATCGGGTCACCGCCAATACCAATACAAGAAGATTGACCAAAGCCCAACTTGGTAGTTTGGTTGACTGCTTCATAGGTCAGGGTGCCGGAACGGGACACAATGCCGACCTTACCAGGCGTATGAATATGGCCCGGCATAATCCCGATTTTGCACTCACCAGGAGTAATGACCCCTGGGCAATTCGGCCCGATCAGACGAATGCCATCTTTGCGGGAGATATACTCTTTGACGAAAAGCATATCCAGAGCAGGAACCCCTTCGGTAATGCAGACGATCAGCTCGATGCCGGCGTCTGCGGCTTCCAGAATGGAGTCCTTGCAGAACGGTGCAGGCACGTAAATTACGCTGGCAGTGGCCCCGGTTTCGGCAACGGCTTCTGCCACAGTGTTAAACACCGGCAAACCCAAATGCGTTTGACCGCCTTTACCCGGCGTTACACCACCCACCATCTGGGTGCCGTATTCAATGGCCTGTTCAGAGTGAAGCGTGCCCTGGCTACCAGTGAAACCCTGGCAGATAACCTTGGTGTTTTTGTCGATCAATACGCTCATGCGGCACCTCCCACTGCTTTCACTACCTGCTCGGCAGCATCATCAAAACTTTGTGCGGCAATGATGTTCATGCCACTTTCTGCCAGCTTCTGGGAACCCAGCTCCGCATTGTTGCCCTCCAAGCGCACCACAACAGGAACCGTTACGCCCACTTCTTCCACGGCGCCGATAATACCTTCAGCGATCAAATCGCAACGAACGATACCACCAAAAATGTTCACCAGAACGCCCTTTACTTGATCATCGGAGAGAATGATCTTAAACGCTTCGGTAACACGCTCTTTGGTGGCGCCACCGCCCACGTCTAGGAAGTTGGCCGGCGCACCGCCCTTCAACTTCACCAAATCCATGGTGCCCATGGCTAGACCTGCACCGTTCACCATACAACCGATGTTGCCCTCTAGAGCGACGTAGTTCAGATCCCATTCTGCAGCGCGACGCTCGCGCTCATCTTCCTGGCTGGGATCGTCTAGGGCTTTGATGTCCGGATGGCGATATAACGCCGAGCCATCGACGTTGATTTTGGCATCCAAGCAGTGCAGGTCACCGGTGTCAGTGATCACCAGCGGGTTCACTTCGATCAGCGCCAGATCTTTGTCAACAAACAGCTTTGCCAGACCCACGAAGATCTTGGCGAACTGATTGACCTGTTTGCCTTCTAGACCCAACTTAAATGCGATCTCACGGGCCTGATAGGGCTGTGCACCTACCAGCGGATCAATCTCTGCCTTGAGGATTTTTTCCGGGGTTTCTTCTGCAACCGTTTCGATATCCACGCCACCTTCGGTGGAAGCCATGAACACAACACGACGGCTAGCACGGTCCAGCACTGCGCTCAGATACAGTTCTTTAGCAATATCCGTGCAGGTTTCTACCAGAATCTTTGATACCGGCTGACCATGTTCGTCGGTCTGAAAGGTCACTAACTGCTTGCCCAGCCACTTCTTTGCAAAGGCAGCGGCGTCTTCCGGTGTATCCACCAGCTTTACACCGCCAGCTTTACCTCGGCCCCCAGCGTGCACTTGCGCTTTTACGACCCACTTGTCACCGCCGATCTCTTTCGCCTTTGCTGCAACCTCTTCCGGGGTATCACAGGCAAAGCCGGTAGAGACTGGCAACCCATAATCAGCAAAAAGCTGTTTTGACTGATATTCATGGAGATTCATGCCAATACTTCCATCATCAATGAATTAGTGGCGCCCTGTTCAAGCGCCGTTATCGCGGCCATTCAAATATCGTTACTTTTTGCGACGACGCTGCGCCACATGGATTGCTTTAAAGTCTGTGGCCAAGGCTGCTTCATGAACGGTTTCTGACAGGCTTGGATGACCAAACACCATCAGCTGCAAGTCCTCTACGGTAGCCCCAAACTCCATGGCTATAACGCCTTGCTGAATCAGTTCGGACGCCTGAGGGCCTACCACGTGCATCCCCAGAATGCGGTCGGTTTTTTCATCCGCCACAAACTTCACCATGCCACCGGTTTCGCCGGCAGCCATGGCGCGCCCATTGGCGGCAAAAGGTACCGCTCCGGTCTTGTAAGCGTCGCCAGAATCCTTTGCTTCCTCTTCGGTCTTACCAACCCAGGCCAGTTCCGGGTGGGTATAAATCACACCGGGGACAGCGTCATAGTTCACTTGGGTACTTTCTCCCATGATCACTTCAGCCACCATCACGCCTTCTTCAATGGCCTTGTGAGCCAAGGCAGGGCCTCGCACCAGATCACCGATGGCGTAAACCCCGGGAACGTCGGTACGACACTGGTTATCGACATAAATATAGTTGCGCTCGTCCAAGGTCACCCCGGCGTCCTGACTGAGCAGGCCTTCGGTATAGGGGCGGCGACCCACAGCAACAATCAACCGGTCGAAGGTTTCTTCGTTCTCTCCGTCCTTGTCGCTATAACGGACCACTACCTGATCCTTTTTCACCTCAGAACCAGTGACACGGGCCCCCAGACGAATATCTAGACCCTGCTTGGCAAACTGCTTTTGGGCATCTTTGGCAATTTGTTTATCCACAGCCGGCAGGAAGGCATCTACAGCCTCCAGCACGACGACTTCACTGCCAAGTCGAGCCCAAACGCTTCCCAGCTCAAGACCAATCACGCCCGCGCCAATCACACCAAGGCGTTTCGGTACAGCATCAAATTCCAGCGCACCAGTGGAATCAACAATGATTTCTTGATCAACAGGAGCCACAGGAATATCTACCGGCACTGAGCCTGCCGCCAGAATTACATGCTCTGCCTGTAGTGTTTGGACATCGCCATCCAACGGTTGAAACTCAACCTGCTTTCCACTTTTCAGCTGGCCTGTGCCCTGTAACCAGGTCACCTTGTTGGCCTTGAACAATTGCGCGATACCGCCAGTGAGGTTTCTCACAATGGTATCTTTGCGCTTAAGCATGGTATCCAGGTCCAGCTCTGCACCCTTGATGTTAATACCGTGATCAGCCAGTGAGGACTCGGTTTCGTGGTACTTCCAAGAAGAATCCAGCAACGCCTTAGAGGGGATACAGCCTACATTCAAACAGGTCCCCCCCAAAGCCGGCTCATCTTGCTTATTA
The DNA here is from genome assembly GCF_000524665.1 of Alcanivorax sp. 97CO-5. Classification (NCBI taxonomy): domain Bacteria; kingdom Pseudomonadati; phylum Pseudomonadota; class Gammaproteobacteria; order Oceanospirillales; family Alcanivoracaceae; genus Alcanivorax; species Alcanivorax sp. 97CO-5. The sequence continues at coordinate 131,538 of NZ_KI965898.1, read as the reverse complement.
ATGCGCTTTTCAATGCAGGCAGTATTCAGGCCCAGTTGCGCACACCGGATCGCAGCCACATAGCCACCCGGACCACCACCAATGATGATGACGTCATAGTTGTCAGCCATAATCTAATTCCTTCTATCGCGGTCAAGCTTCATACCGCAGCCACCACGCTTTAGGGGTGTGCTGCAGCATGAAGTACGCAGGCATACATTCAGATATCCAGCAACAGCCGCGCCGGGTCCTCGATAAAGTTCTTCACGGCAACCAAGAATTGCACCGCTTCCTTACCATCGATGAGGCGGTGATCGTAGGATAAGGCCAAATACATCATCGGCAGGATTTCCACTTTACCGTCCACTGCCATAGGCCTTTCCTGGATCTTGTGCATCCCCAGAATGGCCGTCTGCGGCGGGTTAAGAATCGGTGTGGAAATCAACGAACCAAACACCCCACCGTTGGAAATGGTAAACGTGCCACCAGTCATCTCTTCAATGGATAGCTTGCCCTTTTGGGCCTTCTGACCATATTCGATGATCTGTGACTCCACTTCCGCCAGACCTTTCTGGTCTGCGTCACGTAGCACCGGCACAACCAAGCCTCGCTCAGTAGAAACCGCCACGCCCACGTCGTAGTAGCCGTGATAAACGATATCTTCACCGTCAATAGACGCATTAACTGCTGGGAAACGTTTCAGCGCTTCCACGCAAGCCCGGGTAAAGAAGCCCATGAAGCCAAGGCGCACGTTATGGGCTTTCTCGAATTCCGGCTGGTAATGCTTACGCATATCCATGATCGGTTTCATGTTGACCTCGTTAAAGGTGGTCAACATTGCGGAGTCCTGTTGAGCCGATACCAAACGCTCAGCAATACGCTTACGCAAGCGAGTCATTGGAACTCTGCGCTCTTCACGCTCGCCTGGAGCGCCTGGCACATCAAGGGTGGCCGGTTGTTGCGGGGCGGGCTGATTGGCACGTTTTTGCGCCTTGTCGGTGATGACTTTTTCAACATCCCCTTTGGTGATGCGACCACCACGACCGGTGCCTTTAACTTGGTCTGCAGCAATACCATGCTCGCTCATCAGCTTACGAGCGGCAGGCCCCGCCTGATCACCGGAACTATCATCGTCATCGGCAGAATTGTCTGCACTCTCTGACTTTGCATCCTCTTTATGATCCGCTGATGCTTCTTTAGTATCCGTTTCTGCGGGCTTGTCATTACTACTGCCGGCACTGCCGCTGGCGCCTTCATCGAAGGTACCCAGCACTTGCTGGCTTTCCACGGTCTCACCCTCTGCCGCCATGATCTTACTGACCACGCCGTCAGCGGGTGCGACTACTTCCAGCACAACTTTGTCGGTTTCAATATCTACCAGCAGCTCGTCACGCTTCACCGCTTCGCCTTCCTGCTTGTGCCAGGTGGCCACGGTGCCGTCTGCTACTGATTCGGGAAACTGTGGAGCTTTGATATCAGTCGCCATGCCTAATCCTTACTGTTACTTAATCTCGAAGGCGTCCTGAACCAGACGCTGCTGTTGTTCCACGTGCAGTGACATTGAACCCGCCGCTGGGGCGGCCGCCATATCGCGGCCAGCATAATGCACAGGCCCCACGCCCGCTTTCTGCGCTACACGGTACATATGGTGCTGGGAGCAATACCAGGCGCCCTGATTCTTGGGCTCTTCCTGACACCAAACCAGATGTTCCAGGTTAGGGTACCCCTCAAGGATTTCCTGCAAGCGCTGTTCCGGGAACGGATACAGCTGCTCGATACGCACCAGTGCCGTGTCAATCAGATCATCACTATCACGTTTTTCCAACAAGTCGTAATAAACCTTGCCGGAGCACATCACCACTCGTTTAATTTTTTTGCTATCCAGATCCGCCAGATCATCCAACACCGAATGGAAGGTGCCGTGGGCCAGATCTTCCAGGGAGGACGTCGCCTTCTTGTGACGCAGCAAACTCTTCGGACTCATCACCACTAACGGCTTGCGCAGAGGGCGTACTGCCTGACGACGCAATAGGTGGTAAATTTGGCCGGGAGTACTCGGCACGCACACTTGCATGTTGTGCTCAGCGCACAGTTGCAGAAAACGCTCCAGGCGTGCGGAGGAATGCTCCGGCCCTTGGCCCTCATAGCCGTGAGGAAGCAGCATGGTTAAGCCACACAAACGCCCCCACTTGGCTTCACCAGAAGAAATGAACTGGTCAATCACCACCTGGGCACCGTTGGCGAAATCACCAAACTGGGCTTCCCAAATCACCAATGACTTAGGCGTAGTCGTAGCGTAACCGTACTCATAACCCAGCACCGCTTCTTCAGATAGCAGCGAATCGTAAATGTCGAAACGCGGTTGCCCGTCGTAAAGATGCTGTAGTGGTACATACTGCTCACCGTTTTTCTGGTTATGCAGCACCGCATGGCGGTGGGAAAAAGTGCCACGGCCACTATCCTGACCCGTTAGGCGAATAGCAAAACCCTGATCAAGCAACGTCGCATAGGCCATGGTTTCGCCGTAGCCCCAGTTCAGCGGCAAGGCACCTGCTGTCATTTTGCGGCGATCTTCGAGGATTTTTTTCACCTGACGCTGAACCACAACGCCTTCAGGCGGTGTTTCCAGGCGTGTAGCCAAATCCTGCAGCTTCTTCAATGAATAGGTCGTGTCCCAGTCATCCTCAACCTGGTGGCCAATATATGGAGACCAATCCACAAATAAAGCCTTGTTCGGCTCTCTTACTAGGGATTTGACCACATGATTACCGGCATCAAGCATATCCCGGTAATCATCCACCGTTTTCTGAGCTTCCTGCTCACTGATCACTTTTTCGTTGATCAGCTTCTCTGCATACAGAGTTCGAGTGGTCGGATGGCTTTTGATTTTCTTGTACATCATCGGCTGAGTAGAGGACGGTTCATCCGCCTCGTTATGCCCCGACCGGCGATAGCAGAACAAATCAATCACCACATCCTTCTTAAACTGCATGCGGTAATCCACCGCTAGCTGAGTGACGAAGTAGACCGCTTCTGGATCATCTGCATTTACATGGAAAATGGGTGCCTGCACCATTTTTGCTACATCGGTGCAATACTCGGTAGAACGGGCATCATCACGACGACTGGTGGTGAAGCCCACCTGGTTGTTGATGATCACGTGCAAAGTACCGCCAGTATGAAAACCGCGGGTCTGAGACATCTGGAATGTCTCCATAACCACACCCTGGCCTGCAAATGCCGCATCGCCATGCAACAGAATCGGCACCACCTGTTCTCCACCCTCATCTTCACGACGATCCTGACGAGCCCGTACCGAGCCTTCTACAACAGGCGCCACAATTTCCAGATGAGAGGGATTGAAGGCCATGGCCAAGTGCACTTCACCGCCAGACGTCTGTACGTTGGACGAGAAGCCCTGATGGTATTTCACATCACCGGAGCCATTTTCGTTAAAGCTCTTGCCATCAAACTCTTCGAACAAATCTTTCGGGCTTTTGCCCAGGGTATTCACCAGCACGTTCAAACGGCCCCGGTGGGCCATGCCAATGACCAGCTCTTTGGCGCCGTAACTACCCACTCGCTGGATAATTTCATCCATCAGAGGAATTAGAGATTCACCACCTTCAAGACCGAAACGTTTGGTGCCTGGATATTTACTGCCCAAATATTTTTCCAGGCCCTCAGCGGCAGACAATCGCTCGAGGATATGTTTCTTAATATCAGCGCCATATTCTGGATGACAACGCACCCCTTCCATTCGTTGCTGCAGCCAGCGCTTTTCAGCGGTGTTGACCATGTGCATGTACTCAGCACCCACGCTGGAGCAGTAAGTACTGGTCAGGCAGTCGACAATATCGCGGAGGGTGGTTTCGGGTTTACCGATAAAAAGGTTACCCGTTTGAAATACCGTATCCAGATCAGCCGTGCTGAGGCCATGATGCGCCAACTCCAAATCTGGAACGGACTCGCGCTCCATAATGCCCAGCGGATCCAGCTTGGCCACTTGGTGGCCTCGATTTCGGTAGGCTGCAATCAAATGCAGCACGCGGACCTGACGACGCTCGTGCTCCGTACTGACAGCACCGGCACCAAACTTCTGCACACGCGACCGGTTCTTCGCCTGCAGCAAGAAGTATTCACGCACGGCGGCGTGGGGCACGTCTGATTCGACGGCGGCATCAACACTGGGGAGTTTTTCGAAATAAACGCGCCAGTCTTCCGGCACGGAATTAGGATCGGTCAGGTAGGATTCGTACAGTTCATCGACATAGGCAGCGTTGGCTCCCCCAATATGGGAGGACTGCCATTGGCGCTGCATGGAACTGTCTTGCATGTTAGCTCGTTCCTTCGGCGGGAGGTTGTCACACTCTGTGGCATGAGTAACTGCGACCACAGGGGGGCGACCCTGTTCCCGTACGCTCGTATTTCGGAACAACGCCTTTTAAGCCCTGTTCCACCCATAAGATGCAGCACTCTATCTCACCCATACCGAGTCGGGTCTGGGTAGAAGCCTGCTACCTCTCGTCGAGGGATTACCCCGAACTGCTAGCTAGTGTATCCCTTTTAATTCGGTTTTGTTAGGCACCGAATTCATAAATTAACTTATGACTCTTTCCGAATGTTTCTGCAATTGGCGAAAAGTCGAATAGACAAAAAAAACGACATTTCAAATGCTCCAGATACAAAAAAGGCGACCAGTAAGGTCGCCTTCTTCGTTCGGATCAGATGCCCCGCTCCAACAACATTGAGCGGATATGGCCAATGGCCCGGGTCGGGTTCAATCCTTTCGGACAAACGCTGACGCAGTTCATGATGCCGTGGCAGCGGAACAGACTAAAGGGGTCGTCCAGTTTAGACAGACGCTCTTCGGTCACCGTGTCGCGACTATCCGCCAAGAAGCGATAGCTTTGCAACAAGGCAGCCGGCCCCAGGAACTTATCCGGGTTCCACCAGAAGCTCGGACAGCTGGTTGAACAGCACGCACAGAGAATACACTCGTACAGACCATCCAGCTTTTCACGCTCTTCCGGGCTCTGCAGGCGCTCAATGGCCGGAGCCGGCGAGCTATTCTGCAGGTACGGCTGCACTTTTTCGTACTGGCTATAGAACATGCCCATGTCTACGACCAAGTCGCGAATCACCGGCAGGCCCGGCAACGGGCGCAAGATCAATGGCTTCTTACCTTCCAGAACACCTGGCGCCACCTGAGACAGCGGAGTGATACACGCCAAACCGTTCTTGCCGTTCATGTTCATGCCGTCGGAACCGCATACCCCTTCACGACAGGAGCGACGGTAAGACATGGACTCATCCTGCTCTTTTACCAAAGCAAGGATATCCAGAACCATGAGGTCTTTACCTTGGGTATCGACCTCGTATTCCTTCATACTCGGTTCGCGATCCGTTTCCGGATTGTAGCGATAGATACTGACTTTCATCGTTAGCTCCCCTTAGTAGGTCCGCGCCTTGGGCTGGAAAGTATCAACGGTCTTCGGTTTGAAGTTCACGTCGCGCTTGCCCAGCTTTTTGGCTGTGGGGTCGAAGATGGAGTGGCAAAGCCAGTTCTCATCATCGCGATCCGGGTAATCGTAGCGAGAATGCGCACCACGACTTTCGGTGCGGCCTTCCGCGGCGATGGCAGTCGCTTCCGCCACTTCCAGCAAGTTATCCAGCTCCAGCGCTTCAATGCGCGCGGTGTTGAATGGCTTGCTCTTGTCATCCAAGTGCGCGTTGGCAATCCGCTCACGCAGATCGGCCAGCTTAGCTACACCTTCGGCCATCAGGTCGCCCTTGCGGAACACACCAAAGTGATTCTGCATCACACTCTGCAGCTCTTTGCGCAGTGCGGAGACAGACTCGCCACCTTTGGAGTCATCCCAACGACGAACCCGGGAAAGGGCCTCATCAATGTCTGCATCACGCGGCTCGTATTGCGTCATGCCCTGACGCAGAGCATCTTCAATGTACAGACCCGCCGCACGACCAAAGACCACCAGATCCAGCAACGAGTTACCACCTAAGCGGTTGGCGCCATGTACGGATACACAGGCCACTTCACCCACTGCGAACAAACCGTTCACGAACTGTTCTTCGCCTTCATGGCCACCGGTCAGCTTGAGCGCCTGGCCGTGAACATTGGTGGGAATGCCGCCCATCATGTAATGACAGGTAGGTACAACCGGGATCGGCTCTTTCACCGGATCAGTTTGCGCGAAGGTAATAGCAAGCTCACAGATACCCGGCAGGCGGCTATGCAGCACTTCTTCGCCAAGATGATCAAGCTTCAGGTAAACGTGATCACCATCCGGGCCATCGCCACGGCCGTCCAAGATTTCCATCATCATGGAACGCGCAACAACGTCACGGGACGCCAGATCTTTGGCGTTTGGAGCATAACGCTCCATGAAACGTTCGCCATCCTTGTTGATCAGGTAACCCCCCTCGCCCCGGCAACCTTCGGTTACCAGCACACCAGCACCAGCGATGCCGGTGGGGTGGAACTGCCACATTTCGATGTCCTGCACCGGCAAGCCCGCACGTAGGGCCATGCCCACACCGTCACCAGTGTTAATCAAGGCATTGGTGGTAGAGGCATAGATACGGCCAGAACCACCGGTGGCAAATACCGTTGCCTTGGCTTTGAAGAACACGGTCTCGCCGGACTCGATGTCGATGGCAATCACGCCACAAACATTGCCGTCAGCGTCTTTTACCAGCTCAGCCGCATACCACTCATTGTAGAACTGGGTGCCGTTCTTCAGGTTCTGCTGGTAGAGCGTGTGCAGCAGCGCATGGCCGGTACGGTCAGCGGCCGCACAGGTACGGGCTGCCTGGCCACCTTCACCAAAGTTCTTCGACTGGCCGCCGAAAGGACGCTGATAAATACGGCCTTCTTCGGTACGGGAAAATGGCAGACCCATGTGGTCCAGCTCATACACCGCTTCCGGACCCACATTACACATGTACTCGATCGCGTCTTGGTCACCGATATAGTCGGAACCTTTCACGGTGTCGTACATGTGCCAGCGCCAATCGTCATTAGGATCGGAGGAGGCAATTGCACAGGTAATACCACCCTGGGCGGATACCGTGTGAGAACGCGTTGGAAAAACCTTAGAAATCAGCGCAGTCTTAAAACCGGACTGAGCCATTTGCAGTGAGGCGCGCATACCTGCACCACCACCACCTACGACGATAGCGTCAAACGTAATAGTGCGAATAGACATGGCTTACGCCCCTCCCCAGATCAAAACAAGACCCCACAGCAGGTAAACAACCAGCGCCAATGCAATTGCCACCTGGGCAATCAAGCGAACACCGGTAGCCGCTTTACCAAAGGTCAGGCTAGTCAGGTAGTCAGTGGTTACGCCCCACACACCAACCCAGGTATGTGCAACGACAGAAATTACCAGCAAGGTATTGGCTATCTGCATGCAGATAGATCCCATGAAGGCTTTCCAGCTGCTGTAGTCAAGGTCACCCACTGTGATCAGGTAGCCCAGCATGCCGATCATATAGACACCGATGATGACAGCGGAAACTCGCTGAATCAGCCAGTCATACAGGCCATTACGCCCCAGGCTCGTTACACTGGTTACCATATCCAGCCTCCTACCAGCAAAATCAATACCACAGAAATGAGGAAAGTCAGTTTGGCGCCACGACGGCCGCCTTCTAAGCTTTCACCAACTCCGGCATCCATAATCAGGTGACGAATACCCGCCACTAGGTGATACAGCAATACAGACAGAATGGCCCATACCACCAGTTTCACCAGCAGTGAGGTCATCATCAGTTCTTTCAGGTCCGCAAAGCTCTCGGGAGACGTCAGGGAGCGATCCAACATCCACAGCAGAATGGGTAGTGCCAAGAAAATGGCAACACCCGTTACGCGGTGAGTGATAGATGCTATAGCCGTGACCGGGAACTTGATCGTGCTCAGATCGAGGTTTACGGGTCGCTTATCGTTCACGGTAGCCTACTTATAGCCGGGCCTCAGTTAAGAGGCGGTTGTCGGGAACTTAGCAGAGTCATTGAGATCAGAACGTGAAGCCTGATCTTAATAATCTGCCCGGGCCGGGGTGGGCCCGTGTGAAACCCCCAGCAGGAGGTTTCTGCCGGGCGGCAGTATATCGCCGCGACTTGCGCAAAACAAACGCTGCGGGTGACAATTATTGTGCAAGCACCGGCTAACGCCTTGATTTACAATGATGCACCCGATGTGAACGTCATTAAATTCTGTTGCACCATGCTAAAGCAAAAACGCCACTGCGGCGTAACAAGCTGTTTACCTTACAAAAGTCTGAGCCACTGGTTCGCCCTTGCGCGTTGACAAAGGTGTGTCAAAACCTTACCTTCCCCCGCGTTTTGGAGGACCTTCCTTACCTTGAGGAACGTTTCCTCGTCCGCCAATGGAGAGATTCCCATGACCGAGAAGAAAGCCACTCTCAAGGTAGAGGGTCAGGACCTGGACCTGCCGATCTACACCCCTACTCTGGGCCGCGACGTTATCGACGTGTCCAAACTGGTAGCCAACGGCGTCTTTACTTTCGACCCGGGTTTCACCTCTACCGCTTCCTGTGAATCCAAAATCACCTTTATCGATGGTGAGGTGGGTAAACTTCTGCACCGCGGCTACTCTATCGAGGAGCTAGCAGGTCAGTCTGAATATCTGGAAGTGTGCTACACCCTGCTGTACGGCGAACTGCCCACCGCAGAACAGAAAGAAAAGTTTGTCAGCACGGTGAAAAACCACACCATGGTGCACGAGCAGATTCGTAATTTCTTCAACGGTTTCCGCCGTGATGCGCACCCCATGGCCATCATGTGTGGCGTAGTGGGCGCCCTGTCCGCCTTCTACCACGACTCTCTGGACATCAACAATCCTGAGCACCGTGAAATCACTGCGTACCGTCTGATCGCCAAGATGCCTACCATCGCGGCCATGTGCTATAAGTACGCTTTGGGCCAGCCTTTCATGTACCCACGCAACGACTTGGGTTATGCGGAAAACTTTCTGCATATGATGTTCGGCAACCCCTGTGAAGAATCCAAGATCAGCCCGACCCTGGCCAAGGCCATGGACCGTATTTTTATCCTGCACGCTGATCACGAGCAGAACGCCTCCACCTCCACCGTACGCTTGGCTGGCTCTTCTGGCGCCAACCCCTTCGCCTGTATTGCTGCGGGCATTTCTGCCCTGTGGGGCCCTGCACACGGCGGCGCTAACGAAGCCGTACTGAACATGCTTGATGAAATCGGCTCACTGGATAACATCGACGCCTACATCGCCAAAGCAAAAGACAAGAACGACCCGTTCAAGCTGATGGGCTTCGGCCATCGCGTTTACAAAAATTATGACCCCCGTGCCACCGTGATGCGCGAATCTTGCCACGAAGTATTGGCCGAACTGGGCGTAAATGATCCGCAGCTGGCGCTGGCCATGAAGCTGGAAGAGATCGCCCTAAATGACCCCTACTTTAAAGAGAAAAAGTTGTTCCCCAACGTGGACTTCTACTCCGGCATCATCTTGAAAGCGATTGGAATTCCCACTTCCATGTTCACCGTAATCTTTGCCCTGTCTCGCACCGTTGGCTGGATTGCACACTGGAACGAAATGATCTCCAACCCGTACAAGATTGGTCGTCCGCGTCAGCTGTACACCGGCGAAGCCGAACGTTCATTCGTTCCGGTCAACGAGCGCAAATAAGCGCTTCGTTATCGCCCGACAAAAAAACCGCCTTCCGGCGGTTTTTTTGTGCCTGCAGATACATCAACGTGAAAAATATTCTTCCAAAATTCACTAAAAAAACGCGCCTACAAACATAGAAATTACATAATTTGCGCTGCCGCTAATCGACCTTGCACCCCATCATTAACATCCATTCGCCACTGAACATGAAACCCAATACTCACGGTGCCCGGAGCGTCCTTTAGCGAAACAGATTTTTCCCACTATCCTAGCCACGTTTATTGCCAATGATTAACATCTTGCATTTGCGTGGCCGCGCCGTGCATGCAAGCATCAGGGCCTCGCTCGCTAACCAATGCAGACCTAATAATGAAAAAAATCATCGCCCTTGCCGTTATTGTTACCCTGGCCGCCTACCTTTTATTCTGGCCCGTCAGCATAGAGCCTGTTGCTTGGCAGGCGCCGAAAGCCCCAGCTCTGGATGGTCCCTTCGCCACTAACACCGCCCTTCGCAACAGCAAAATCATCGGCGAAGATCAGGGCACTGGTCCGGAGGACGTGGCTATCAATGATGATGGTTACCTATACGTGGGGTATGACGATGGCCGCATCGTTCGTTTCGACCCAAACGGCCAAAACCCTGACTTGATTGCCAATACTGAAGGGCGCCCTCTTGGATTGGATTTTTCCCCCTCCGGAGACCTAATCGTTGCCGATGGTTACAAAGGGCTCTTGAGTGTCAGTGCTAGTGGCGCCATCACCATATTGAGTACCAGCGCCAATGGTCTGGACTACCGCTTCACCGATGATGTGGACGTGGATAGCAACGGTATCGCCTATTTCTCCGATGCCTCCAGCAAATTTGGCCCCGCCATGCACGCCCGCGACGACATCATGGAGCACGGCGGCCACGGGCGGCTGTTGCGTTATGACCCGAATACAGAACAGGCCGAAGTGTTACTTGACGGCCTGCAGTTCGCCAACGGCATCGCCCTTTCCCAGAATGAAGACTTCGTACTGGTTACCGAAACAGGCAACTACCGCATCGTTCGCTACTGGCTCAAAGGGGAGAAAGCCGGCAGCCACGATATCTTTATGGACAACCTGCCCGGCATCCCTGATGGCATTTCGGCGAACGGCGAAGGCACTTTCTGGCTTGCCCTATTCAGCCCCCGCAATGCCATTCTCGACAGCCTCTCCGACAAGCCTCTGCTTCGCAAAGTCGCCTTGCGCATGCCCAGCTTTCTGCAACCCCAAACAGTAGCCCACGGCTTTGTACTCGGCCTTGATGAGCAAGGACAAGTCACTCACAACCTGCAAGATAACAGCGACGGCGCTTTCGCTCCCATCACCAGCGCCGAGCAACACGGTAACACCCTGTACCTGGGCAGCCTCACCGAACCTCGCTTCGCCGCTTTCACCCTGCCCGGCACAGCAACAGCAACAGCAACAGTCCACGATGGAGCCAACAAACAATGAGCACACTAAACGCGGCTTTTATCGGCCTTGGCACCATGGGCTACCCCATGGCTGGCCACCTGGCCGAAGCAGGCATTGCCATGACCGTTTACAACCGCACGGCCCAACGAGCGCAACAGTGGACGCGCGATTACCCAGGCAGTCACGCGCCCTCCCCCGCAGACGCCGCACGGCATGCGGATCTGGTCTTTATTTGCGTCGGAGACGATAACGATCTACGCCAAGTCACCCTTGGTGATGACGGGGTTATGCAAACTCTCGCCAAGGGCGCTGTTCTTGTGGATCACACCACCGCCAGTGCAGAAGTGGCCCGCGAACTTGATGCCGCCAGTCGCAAACAAGGCAGTTATTTTCTCGATGCCCCGGTGTCTGGGGGCCAACAGGGTGCACAGAACGGCCAATTATCGATCATGTGTGGCGGAGACGAAGCCACCTATCAGCGGGTACTGCCAACGCTGCAACATTACGGCAAAGCCATCAATCTGATGGGCCCGGCAGGCAGTGGCCAGCTAACCAAGATGGTCAACCAAATTTGCGTGGCCGGGCTAGTAGAAGGGCTCGCTGAAGGACTCGCTTTCGCTCTTAATGCGGGCCTTGATGCCAACAAAGTCTTCGAAACCATCAGCCAGGGGGCCGCCGGCTCCTGGCAAATGGTGAACCGCCACCAGACCATGATCGACGACCAGTATGAGCACGGTTTTGCGGTGGATTGGATGCGAAAAGACTTGGATATCTGTCTGCGCGAAGCGGTTCGAAACGGCACACCCTTGCCCATCACTGAACAAATAAACGACTTTTACCGTGAGATTCAGTCCATGGGCGGCGGCCGCTGGGACACCTCTTCGCTACTCCGTCGACTGCAAAAAATCCCCACTTAATAGCAAATATTGCCCTCTTACGGTTTTCGAACCGCTAACGTCTTCACCATGGGAGTCTAATTTTCCACACATTAAGAGCCTGAGAACGAGGAAACGATATTTTTACATCGCGAAGAAGCCATCCATTAAGGGGCGGATTTTGTTGCCCCTTTTGGGGGCACAAGACCATCTGCGGTGCCGTGAGAAAGCTGCTGCGCCACTTTTTTGGGCAGCGCATCAAGCAATGGATCGTATTCTTCCATCACCTTTCCCATGCTATCAAAGTGGCCCACCAGATCCGTTCCCAGGGTAAAGCGGTTCGGAAATTCACGAATGAGCGTTAGCCATTCCTCATTGGGCTCACCGTCATCGATCAAATAGTGGTCTTTAACGCTCCAAGATAAATCAATAAACAGATTGTCATAACGGCTTAGCAGTGCTCGAAGAATAGGCGGCAAGGTACCCAGCGGCCCCTGCCGCTCTTCAATCCCACCACTGGTTCCGGCGTGGGCCAGCAAGAAACGTGTCCCAGGGTGCGCGTCTAACGCTTCTTCCAACTCGCCGAGGTAGATCGGTGTCTCTTCGCGCAATGACGTCAGGTTGCTGTGTAGCAATACGGGCAGGTCGTAACGACCCGCCATCGCATACACCTTCATTAGCGCGGGATGATTCGCTCGAGGCGTCTCGCCTTCGGTCCAGGCGGTAAGCTGATCGTGACGGGTCAGAATTTCCCCCACCCCCTGCCAGAACCCAGGATAACGTTCGATTAAGCGCTCTATCTGCTCGGCGGCGTGCATGTCCGTGGGGTTGAAACCACTGATAAACGGCTGCAGCCGAGCCTGCTGATCTTTCGGCAATGAAAGCACCGCCTGGGCCACAATGTCGTCGGTAGCACTGTAGTAATATAGCGGAGCCTCATCGCCCAGGTAGTATCGCGGGCGACGCGGTGCCTCTGCCTGCCACTTCTTCATCACTGGCAAGCCGAACACCCAGGCGCGCTCCACACCCGCATCATCCATGGCCGCCATCATCGCCTGCGGTCCCTCACTCTCCTGCATGAAATCCACATAATGCAGGTGCGCATCCGTCCACTGCCGCTGGCCGGCAGTGGACGCACTGGCACACCCTCCCGCCACAAGAGCCAACAGCACACTCGCACCTAACACCTTGACTCTATTTACCATCCGGCACTCCCTATCCATTTCTCAACCAACCGCACTTTACCGTTGGGTGTCGCAAATGCCACGACTCCCGACAGTGACTCCTGTGGCCGCCGTACGTTCAGAAATATGACACTTTCTTACCTTTGCGCTGAAGCTGACGCCTAGCTGCGACCCTGTATCATTAGGCCTTCACTATGTCTATATATAGACAATTATTAACACATGGTTCACTATTAATCCTAATAGGAGACAATCATGGAACCCGCAACAGCCTATATCCCACAAGCTCTGGACGACGGCGCACGCCACGCAGCTCTACGTGCTGTGCTTAGACTACTGGAACACTGGCAGTGCAGTGAAAAGGAAAAAATGGCGCTATTGGGTGTGGGGCGCTCCACCCTACACAAGTACCAGAACCAACCAGAAAGCGCCCGGGTCGGGCAGGATCTATTGGAACGCCTCAGCTATCTGCTGAACATCCACCAAGCGCTACGGACCTTGTTTGGCAATAAAGAGAATGTGTATGGCTTTATCCGCATGGCAAACCATAACCCCTTTTTCAATGGCCTCACCCCTATGGACATCATGAGCAACGGCCGGGTTGCCAGCCTTTATGAAGTGCACCGCCAGCTCGATACCCTTCGAGGCGGTCAATGGGGTTAAAAACACAGGGGGCGGATACACTGCCGCACACATCCTTATCCGAGCAAACGGCTTACCGCTTGGTCAACGGAAAATATCCCCCTATCGCGATCTTCGATGACGTGGCCGACCAGGCGGATTTTGATGCACTGTACGCCGTGCAGGCGCTGACCAACCCGCGCCTACAAAATGATATCGGCGATCTGAATCGGGTCCCCCCGGAGCAGCGCCCATGGGGCATTCCCGGCTGCAACTACGCCTTGGGGCCCTTTGTGCATGTCAATCCAGCAGGGTCGCGCTTTTCTGATGGCCATTTCGGGGTATTCTATTGCGCCGACCGCATGGCAACCGCCATTGCAGAGACCCGCTATCACCAACAGCGTTATTTTCAGCAAGTCGATGGGCTCAAGTATGACCGCATTGTGATGCGCGGCCTGAAGGTACACTTCACCGCCACCCTCGTAGACATCACCCCGGCTGATCACCACCCTCAGTGGCACGCAGCCGATGACTACACCGCCGCGCATCAGCTTGGTCGGCAATTACGCGAACAACAGCGCAACGGCATCCATTACGAATCTGTCCGCGCCGTCGGGCGTTATTGTTATGCCCTGCTAACCCCTCAAGTCATCGCCAGTATTACTCCCTGTGCTCACTACGAATATATTTGGGACGGCGAAACAATCGCCCACACGCTTACCATTCGCGGCTTTAACTGAAACACTGCCGTCGCGCACCTTCTGCGGCAATATGCCGCATCCCTCTTCCCTGACACATGTCTATGCTGCGAGCCTAATTGAATTCGGTTCGGGAAAATCATGTTTAGATCCCCTCTCACGTCCAGCATCACACTCAGCTCTGCGTTTTTTACGCCCCCTGAGGCTAGGACTCGCCTGTAGCGCAACCTCCCTTGCTATAGCCGACGAAAGCAACCAACTGGACACTGTTTCCGTGAATGCCTCCGTCCCTGACCAAAACACTGACCCACTTCCAGAAGCCGCCACCGCCAGCCGACTGGGGCTGAGCATGCGTGAAACCCCCGCCACAGTGGATATCATTGGCCGTGATGAAATTGAACAGGAAGGGCTGCGAAACCTGATTGAGCTATACCGCAATGCTCCCGGCGTCAGTGCGGGCAACATCCCTGGCTCACCAGCCTCTGTCAGCATGCGCGGCTTCACCGATGTGGGTTATTTGTTTAACGGTACCCGCGCCGTGGATCCAGGCCTGATGTCACGCAACATGAATACCTGGAACCTGGAGCGAGTAGAAATTCTCAAAGGCCCGGCCTCCGTATTGAACGGTACCGGAGCCTTAGCAGGCAGTATCAATCTGATCACCAAGCGCCCAGATGTTAGCGCCGACGCCTACGATGGCATGCTCAGCTATGGCAGCAACGATACGGTTAATCTAGGTCTAGGCATCAATAAAGTACTCACTGACACCGCTGCCCTGCGTGCGGACTTCAGCCACGATGAAAGCGACGGTTTCGTGGATGACACCAATAGTCGCACAGATGCTTTTACCACCAGCCTGTTGTTGACCCCCACAGACAAACTTACCCTGTCGTTTGATCTTGATTTATACAGTGACAAATACAGCACCCCCTACCAAGGCGCTCCATTACTCCCCGCCTCCGTCGCCCATGACCCAAGTGATGTGGTTTCTGGTGGCCTAGTGCTGGACGAATCCATCCGCGACAACAATTACAATGTAGAAAACGGCATCATGGAATCGGACAGCCAGTGGTTCCGAGCTCGCGTGGATTATCAGCTCAATGAGAACTGGAAGTTAGCCAATGAATTGGGCTTCTACAACGCTGACCGCAATTGGGCCAACTCCGAAGATTTCACCTATAACACCGGCACCGGCCAACTGGATCGCCTGACCACCATTATCACTCATCGCCAGAAGTCTGCTTCCGAGCGTTTTTTCGCCGTCTATGATGGCAAACTTGGCGAGCGGCGCCACCGCTTCACTGCCGGTGTCGATTTCCGCTATACCGATTTCTTTTCCGAACGGCGCTTCGGCACTACTACCTCCGTGGATCCGTTTAATCCAAACCGTGGTGAACTGCCAAGCGATAATGCCAGCAATTATCCCTACCGCGTAAATTACGACAGCACAGTTACCACCCAAGGTGTTTTTTTAGAAGACGCACTTAATCTGACCCCCAACTGGTTGCTGGTAGGTGGAGCTCGGTATGACTATTCAGACTTGGATCGCCGCATTGATGACCTGATCACCAATACCCGCACCGATTTTGGCCAGACCTACGAGTCATTTTCCTGGCGCCTGGGCACCATTTACGACCTGAACAACAACACTCAACTGTTCGCTCAATATAACCGTGCTGCCACTCCCATCACCTCATTGGTATTGAGCAGTCAATCCCGTGCGGGTTTTGATCTGTCTGAAGGACGCTCCATGGAAGCCGGGGTGAGGACAAATTTCTGGGATCGCCGTGCCACCCTCACCGCCGCCGTTTACCGTATTGATCAGGATGACATACTCACACGCGACCCAAGCAACCCAGCCCTAACCGTTCAGGGCGGCAGCCAACGCTCAGAGGGGGGCGAGCTGGACCTCACCTTGCAATTATTGCCCCAGTGGTGGTTACGCCTGAGCGCCGCCCATGTAGACGCAAAATACACCGACCTCACCGACGGTAGCGGCAACGATCTCACCGGCAATCGCCCTACCAATGTGCCCGATGACACCTATGCCGCCACCAGCGCCTACACATTTAGCCCTGTATCACTCACCGTTGGCGGAGCCATCCGCCACACGGGGGATTTCTATACCAGCAGCAGTAACGACTACAAAGTCGCTAGCCGCACCCTGCTCGACGCTTGGGTCAGCCACCCATTAGGCAAAGGCACTCTGACCCTGCGAGGCCGAAACCTGACCGATGAATTTTACGCAGACTGGTCCGGCTACAGTGCCACCCAGGTTTATGTCGGTGCTCCTCGCACGGTTGAATTGGGCTGGACTGGACACTTTTGATGTCGCCCTCCCATTCGCAAACCTCACAAACGCCACGGGACAATCGCCTGTATGCAGCCGTTTGGCGCTGGCATTTTTACGCGGGGCTGATCACCGCCCCGTTTTTGTTAATTCTCGCCATTACCGGGGCTATTTACCTGTTTAATGACGAAATTAACGACCTACTACACCCGGACCTTCGCTTCGCTCCCACCGGCAACCAGGTTCAAGCACCTGGTGCACTGCTGGAGGCCGTTCAACACGCCTATCCAGCGGCAACGCTCAACCGCATCGACATGCCCACCGAACCCGGGCGTACCGCCCAGATATACATCAGCCCGGCCCAAGGCCCAGATCGCCGTGTTTTCGTCGACCCGGGCAATGCCGCTGTGCTAGGTAGCTACGTCTACACCAGTACTCTTGTCGGCTTCTCCGATGTAGCTCACGGCTCATTGCTGCTAGGTAATACCGGTGATGCCATTGTTGAACTCGTCGCTTGCTGGGCATTCGTACTGGTCATTACCGGCTTGTACCTGTGGTGGCCTCGAAAACGGACAGACCAACGGCATCGATTCAGCCCAAACCTCCAACAACGTGGACGTAAACTGTGGCGGGAACTGCACCGCCTCACCGGCCTGTATTCTGCGGTCCTGATCCTGTTTCTGATCATCACCGGCTTACCCTGGGCCAACCTCTGGGGCGGTCAATTTCTCACCCCCGTGAGTAATGCACTGGGAATGGGCTATCCCACTTTTCTTCGCCACCATGGCAGCGACGACAGTAAAACTCTTGTCGACACCCACGGAGAGGCCCCCTGGACACTCAACGCAGCCCCAGTCCCTCACGGCCACCATGGCGCTTCCAATATCAGCGTAAACCAGGTCCATCAAATCCTGGTTGAGCAAGGCGTTGCTCTGGGCTACAGACTCTCCTTGCCCCAAGAACCCGGAGACATCTACAGCGCTTACACTTATCCCGCGCAGCCAGAGGGCCAGCAAACCTTTCATATTGATGCCCATAACGGAACACTTATTGGCAAAGCCGGTTTCGATGACTACGGCGCCATCGCCAAAATCGTGGAATGGGGAGTGGCATTGCACATGGGTAATTATTTTGGCCGGGCCAACCAATTGCTCATGTTGTTCCCCTGCCTGGCCATCATTATCTTGGTTGTTAGCGGGCTAAAGCTGTGGTGGAAACGACGGCCGCAAGGGAGCCTGGGAGCCCCCAAGAAACTGGCAGCAGGAAAGAAACGAAACCTGGCAATGATTACCGCCATCCTGATGCTGTTATTTCCTTTAGCCGGGATCAGTTTCATCATCGTTCTAACCGTGGATATGAGCTGGCAGGCAATACGCTCCCAATGAAGATAACGACGCTTTACGGCAGGTAATAAGCTAAATAGGGCATTCACTGCGACTTCGGATCCGAAATGACCGCAGCAGCCCTTAACTCGCCACTAACCTGGGGAGACAGGCAATAAAAAAGCCCCACTCTTTCGAGTGAGGCTTTTCTATTTGGCGTCCCCTAGGGGAGTCGAACCCCTGTTACCGCCGTGAAAGGGCGGTGTCCTGGGCCACTAGACGAAGGGGACGTGTTTGGTGGAGCTAAGCGGGATCGAACCGCTGACCTCAACACTGCCAGTGTTGCGCTCTCCCAGCTGAGCTATAGCCCCAGTACACAAACGAGACAAAGTGCATCCCGGTTGGTGCGGCGTATTCTACCGGCCACCCCTACCCTGTCAAGCGCCAGCCGGCGGTTTTTTTCAGAATGAAGTCAATTTGGCTACATCGTGAACAAGTTGCTGAAAAACTGGGCGAAACCAGTTACAGGTTCTACCTTTACACGCGGCGATCACAATGAAAAACCATAGCGTTGTCGCCGCGATTCACGCCAAAACACAAGCAAGGCTTGCCAAGTTACAGAACGCCCGGCCTGTGTTTTTCAAATCAACCCACCGGCAAATCGCGGTATGCCTTCTCCAGTTTCTTCATCTGCTTCTTGGACACGCCCCCCAGCACCTCAATGGCATGGCGAATTCGTGCACGGCTGATATCCGAGCCGATGATTTCCATAGAGTCCACCACCGAAAAGCTGGCACTGGTGCCGGCAATGGCAATAAACACCGGGAACAAGAAATCCTTTATCTTCACTTCCAGCGCATCGGCAATCGCCTTGGCATCGGCAAACAAACCCTCTCGATTCCAGTCGTTACGCGCTTCGTAAGTCCACAGCAAATACTGGAGCCATACCTTGATGTCATCCGCACTGTACTGCTTGTGCTCGAAGCTGGCCTCAGAGATAGCAGGCATGCCGTTAAAGCAGAACGCCGCCTTGTCCGCCACTTCCGACAACGTCTCCACTCGCTGGCGCAAGTGAGGAATTATCTTCATGGCGTAATCGCGGTTGAAAGCCCAATCGAGCAGCGAGTCCAGGAACTGCTCATCACTCTGTTCACGCAACCACTGACCGTTCAACCAGCTCAGTTTCTCCACATCGAAAACCGGCCCACCGAGGGACACACGCTGAATGTCGAAGGCCTCCTGCATCTGAGTCAGGGAGAACTTTTCGCTCTCGTCCGGCATGGACCAGCCCATGCGCCCCAGGTAATTCACCAACGCTTCTGGCAAGTAACCCATACGCTGATAGAACAAGATACTGGTGGGGTTTTTGCGTTTGCTGAGCTTGGATTTATCCGGATTACGCAGCAGCGGCATATGGCACAGCACCGGCATTTCCCAACCAAAATATTCATATAGCAGCTTGTGCTTGGGTGCGGAGTTGAGCCACTCCTCACCACGGATAACGTGGGTGATCTCCATCAGGTGATCATCCACGATATTGGCCAGGTGGTAAGTGGGCATGCCATCGGATTTTAACAAAATCTGTGCATCCACTAATGCCCAGTCAAGCTCTACTGGTCCGCGCAACATGTCATGAATTTCACAGCGACCCTCCGTAGGCACACGCATACGGATCACGTACGGTGCGCCATCAGCCTCGCGCTTGGCCTGCTCATCCGCAGGTAGTTCCAGATCGGAAGGTTTAAGCGCACGATTTTCGCCGCTTTCTTTCAATCCGGCACGCAATGCATCCAGCTCTTCGCTGGTGCGGTAGCACTTGAACGCATGGCCTTTTTCAATTAACTGTTCCGCGTACTGGCGGTAAATGCCCTTGCGCTCACTTTGGCGGTAAGGCCCGTGGGGTCCGCCCACGTCCGGGCCCTCATCCCAGGTCAACCCCAGCCACTTCAGTGAATCGAGGATCATCTGTTCGGACTGATCAGTGGAACGGGTCTGATCCGTGTCTTCGATGCGCAGAATGAACTGGCCACCGTGTTGTTGCGCAAAGCAACGGTTGAACAAAGCGATATAAGCCGTGCCGACGTGGGGATCGCCGGTGGGCGACGGGGCAACGCGAGTACGAACAGTCATACTGACTCCAGTAGTGCAAACTGGCGCGGATTATACCTGTCAAAGCCGCTGCCATGTAGCAGACTGTCAAAAAGCCCATTGCGTACTTTTGCTTTCAGCCCGGTTCGCAATCTATACCCTATTCGGGGGTCAGAGGGCGCTCTTTTGAAGGCCCATGTCCAGCCATCAAAAAGGGCAATAATGAACCTGTAAACTTGGAGGGCTTTTCAACAAGCCGCTAGACATCAAGCCAAGGGTTTCTGCTATGGTTATAATGACCACATGACTCCGGTTCACTCTGCTGCAACATTCTCAGACACGGCAGCAGGTCTTCATTGGATTCAACTGATCAAGGAAAAGACCATGCGTATTCCGTTCCAACGCTCCCTACTCGTCGCGGTGATTGCTAGCACAGGCTTGCTACAGGCATGCTCCGACAACAGCGACGGCAAAGAGGCCGCAGCGCCTGCTGCAGACGCTCCTGCCGCCGCCGATCACAGCAATCACATGAACACCGATGACAGCGCCACCAAGCCCGCCGCCACCGGCATCGTACGCAGCCCGGCCCCGGAAGGCGCCGCTGCTGAAATTGTCAGTCCCACCAATGGCGCGACGGTCAGCAGCCCCGTGAAGGTTGTCTTTGGCTTGGAAGGCATGGAGGTGGCACCGGCTGGCAACGAGCAAAAGAACAGTGGCCACCACCACCTACTCATCGACTTGGATACCATGCCGAACATGGACATGCCGCTGCCCGCCAACGACCAGGTAGTGCATTTTGGCAAGGGCCAAACTGAAACTGAGCTGGAACTGGAACCGGGCACCCATACCCTGCAGCTACTACTCGGCGATTACCGCCACGTTCCCCACCAGCCACCGGTCACATCAGAAAAAATCACCATTACAGTGGAATAAAAAGCGCAGTAAAACATACGCTTCGCACTATTCCACACAACACCCCACCCAGAAACGCGGGCCTGTCTTTGCCGATTGGCAAAGACAGGCCCGCGTTTTTTATGGCGCATTGATAGGTCGTAGAGAACATCAGGTCATTGCGCTGTGATGCGCAAAAGGCGGAAATACCACTAAGCATCTCCGCCTTATTTTTGGCGTGCAGCGTGCTGC
Organism: Alcanivorax sp. 97CO-5; assembly: GCF_000524665.1. Taxonomy (NCBI): domain Bacteria; kingdom Pseudomonadati; phylum Pseudomonadota; class Gammaproteobacteria; order Oceanospirillales; family Alcanivoracaceae; genus Alcanivorax; species Alcanivorax sp. 97CO-5. The sequence continues at coordinate 110,204 of NZ_KI965898.1, read as the reverse complement.
GTGCTGCGGGGTTTACCTCTTAGCGCAGCAACAAGTGCGGCACTTTAGCCTCACGAATCATCTTGTTGGTGGTGCTGCCCACAAAAAATTCACGGATGCGGGAATGGCCGTAGGCCCCCATCACCACCAGATCCACGCTATGGCTTTGCTGGTACTGGTGCAGAGCCGGCTCCACCTCACCCTCAAGGATAGCCGTGTGCACGTTGTGTCCGGACTGCTCAAGCTGTCGCGCCGCTGCATCCAAGCCTTCATTGTTGTTGCCAACGGTCACCAAATGGCAATCCAGCCCTTGAAATAAAGGGCTACCGGCCAAAATGCCTACGCCCTTACGTGAGGTGGCACTACCATCGAATGCCAGCATGATGGTTTTCGGCGCACGAAACTCACCGGCGGTCACGAGAATAGGGCGCTGCAGAGCGCGAATAACACGCTCCACGTTGTCACCCACCTGAGCGCCGATACCGTCGTGTTCTTCGCCCTGCTTACCAATAACCAGCAAACGCATATCGCCTTCAAGCTCAGCCAAGGTATCCACCAGATCACCGTGACGCTGACGTTGCTGAGGCTCAGTGACGCCATTTGCGATGGCCCGTTGGCAGGCCGCGTCCAGCATTATCTTCCCTTGCTCCAACGCCAAACGATTACGCTTGGCATCCAGGTCCGCCAACTCTTCCATCAAATGTTCGCGACCACCCAAGGCAAGATTGCCACTGAAATCAGCACTCACCGGGTAGCGGGAATGGTCCAGCACGTGCAGCAAGGTCAGCGGCGCACCCAAGCGCTGTGAGGCCCAGGCAGCATAATCACAAACCACCGAGGCAGCGTTAGAGCCGTCGATACAGGCGATGACGTTAGTCATTGTTGTTCTCCTATGTCGCTTAATGCGGCAATTGTTTGCGACGCTTAGTGGCCACCCATCATTTTTTCAACAGCAGCGGGCTTGTCATGCACACCGAACTTGTCCACCAGAGTCGCGCTGGCTTCATTAAGTCCAACAAGATCCACTTCTGTACCTTCGCGGCGGAACTTAATCACCACCTTATCCAGGGCGCCAATGGCGGTAATGTCCCAGAAGTGCGCACGGTGAACATCAATAGTGACTTTATCGATGGCTTCCTTGAAGTCAAACGCAGCGATGAACTGATCTGCTGAGGTGAAAAATACCTGCCCCACTACATCGTAAACTCGATGCCCATCTTCAGGGCTTTGCGTGGCTTTCACGTAGAAGATACGACCCACTTTATTGGCATAGAACAGCGCGCTCAGCACCACCCCGACCCCTACACCAATGGCCAAATTATGCGTCGCCACGGTAGTAATCACTGTGGCCAGCATAACCACCGAACTACTGGCAGGGTGTTTTGCCATATTAGTGATGGACTCCCAGCTGAATGTACCAATAGATACCATGATCATCACCGCCACCAGCGCGGCCATGGGAATCTGAGACACCCACTTACCCAGGAACACCACCAACACCAGCAAGAAGCAACCGGCAAACAAAGTAGACAGGCGCTTGCGACCACCAGATTTCACGTTAATCACAGACTGGCCAATCATGGCGCAACCGGCCATGCCGCCAAGAAAACCGGAAGCGATATTAGCCACGCCCTGTCCTTTGCACTCACGGTTCTTGTCGCTATCCGTGTCGGTCAGATCATCGACAATAGTGGCGGTCATCATCGATTCCAGCAGCCCCACCACCGCCAATGCCAGCGAGTACGGTAGAATAATTTTCAAGGTGTCCAGATTCAGCGGAATATCCGGCAGCAGGAACATGGGCAAGCTATCGGGCAAGTCGCCCTTGTCACCCACAGTGGGCACGTCCATCCCCAGCCACATGGCCACACCGGTAATCACAACGATACAAACCAACGGTGAGGGCACCGCAGTGGTCAGCAACGGCAGTAAATAAATGATACCCAGCCCCGCAGCCACCATGGCATAAACGTGCCAAGTCACATCGACCAGCTCTGGCAGTTGCGCCATGAAGATCAAGATGGCCAGCGCATTCACAAAACCGGTCACCACTGAACGCGAGACAAACCGCATCAGGTTCCCCAGTTTCAGAAAACCGGCAATGATCTGCAGCCCCCCGGTCAGTACCGTAGCCGCCAACAGGTATTGCAGCCCGTGGTCTTTGACCAATGTCACCATTACCAGCGCCATGGCACCGGTGGCCGCAGAGATCATCCCTGGGCGGCCACCAACGAAGGCGATCACCACTGCGATACAAAAAGAGGCATACAAGCCCACTTTCGGATCCACGCCGGCTATGATGGAGAAGGCAATCGCCTCCGGAATCAACGCAAGCGCCACAACCGCCCCTGCCAGCAAGTCACCACGGACGTTACTGAACCAGTCCTGCTGAATCGTTCGAAGCATGGATTCAATCCTGTGTTTGGAGATAACAAACCATCGCTGCGCAGCGGCAGCAGTAAAAAACGGAGAACGGCACCGACAGGCACCGTACGGCAAAGCCATGGGAGGGATCGACAGCCTGCTAGGGCGGACTCAGCCGTGTTTGGGTCATCATAGACACCGGTATAATAAATAAAGGCGCGGATTCTAACAGAACGGCTACCGTAATTACAGGCAGCGGCTATTCGGTTGCCGCGCAACAGCGCTGCCACTCTTCCCCCTACGCGCCACCCGCGCAACATGCGACAATAGGGACTCTCGTTTGCCCCCGCACGCCGCAAACCCCAATCACCCGTTCGACACCGTGTTAATGAGCAACCCACTCTCCACTCAGCTACCGCACCAGCCATTGGACCGCCGCCTCAGCGTCGCCCCGATGATGGACTGGACAACCCGCGACTACCGCTTTCTGGCCCGACTGATCACTCGCCATACGTTGCTCTACACCGAAATGGTGGTGGCCCAAGCTATTTTACACGGTGACCGTGACCGGTTTTTAGATTTCAACGACGAAGAGCACCCCGTCGCCCTGCAACTAGGAGGCAGCGACCCACAACAATTAGCCCAAGCCACGCGCATTGCCGGGGATTACGGCTATGACGAGATCAATCTGAATGTGGGGTGTCCGTCAGACCGGGTTCAGCAAGGCAAGATCGGGGCCATTCTTATGGCAGAACCTGAGCTGGTAGCACGCTGTGTAGAGGCCATGCAGGCGGAGGTTACTGTGCCGGTTACGGTGAAGACCCGTATCGGTATCGATGACCAGGATGATTATGATTTTCTCTACCGCTTTGTTGATCGCATGGAAGCCTCAGGCTGCACTAGCCTGACTATCCATGCCCGCAAAGCAATTCTTAGCGGCCTCTCGCCCAAAGAAAACAGAGATATTCCGCCGTTAATCTACCAACGTGCCTATGCCATCAAACACGCTTTCCCACATATCGAAATCATACTCAACGGTGGCGTAAAGACCCTGAATGAAGTACACGAACACATGGGTGAAGTGGATGGCGTGATGATTGGTCGCGAGGCCTACCAAAACCCCTATTTTCTAGCCGAGGCCGACCGGGTTGTGTTTGGCGACGATCACGCCATCCCCAGCCGCCAGACTATTGCTGAGCAGTTTCTACCTTATGTGGAGCGGCGCTATGCGCTTGGCCATGCGCCCAAGCACTCACTGCGGCATATCCTCAATCTGTTTCAGGGCCAACCCGGCGCGCGCCGTTTCCGCCGTCATCTCAGCGAAAACATGCACAAGCCAGGCACAACCCCGCAAGTGCTCATGGACGCCTTGTCGCAACTGCCTTAGCCTGTCAGTACGCTTTATCCCCGTAGAACAGCATTTAAGCACGAACGGACTGCGAACACTTTTCTAGAACGGTTCCCGGCTCAAACGCTGCCCGCTACGGCACAGAAAACTCCCTGTCATCATTGGCCTCTACCCTGTCGCCCGTCATGACACTGAAAGGAACGAAACCGTGAACAAACGCGAACAACTCGCTCAATGGACCTCGTTAGTTGCTGACACCGGCGATTTGGAAATGATCGCCCAACTACAGCCCGAAGACGCCACCACCAACCCTTCCCTGCTACTCGCTGCCGCCCGTGACGAACGTTACCGTGACCTGTTGCAGCAGGCCGCCGACCTCAGCCGCGCCTTGGGCCATCAAGGTGAAATGGACTGGCTCACCGATACTTATGCCTGCTTGGCCGGTCAGGCCATTTTGGAACGCGTGCCGGGTCTTGTCTCCAGTGAAGTGGACGCTCGCCTTTCTTTTGATACCCGCGCCACCGTGGAAAAAGGGCGTCGTTTGATCGCGATTTACCGCGAGCTCAACGTGGACCCAAGTCGCATCCTGATCAAGGTCGCCGCCAGCTGGGAAGGGGTTCGTGCCGTTGAGATTCTGGAAGAAGAAGGCATCCGCTGTAATGTGACACTGGTCTTCAACCAAACCCAGGCACTGGCAGCAGCCGAAGCTGGCGCCACACTAATCTCTCCTTTCGTGGGCCGCATTTTCGACTGGCACCGCAAAAACGGCATGGTCATCGACACCCCTGAACAAGATCCCGGCGTGCTCTCGGTGCGAGATATTTTCTCAACCTTCAAGGCACGTGGCCTGGATACTATTGTTATGGGCGCTAGCTTTCGCAACGCTGGGCAAATCGAAGCCTTGGCCGGCTGCGACAAGCTTACACTCAGCCCTTCCCTACTTGAGGAACTAGCAGCGGATAACGGCGGTCTCAAACGCATACTGGACTCCGAACTGGTAGCCCCACAGGACGACTGGGTACCGGTGAACGAAGCCGCATTTCGCTGGCAGCTCAACGACGATGCCATGGCCAGCGACTTGCTCGCCGACGGAATCCGCCGTTTTGCTAAAGACCAGCACGCGCTGGAAACCTTACTCATTGAAGAGGGGGTCATTTGAACTGGCTGAACCGATTGTTTCGCCCCGAAAGCGACACACCAAAGTATTCCGAACACGACTTGCACCGCGCTGCTGCCGCCTTGCTATTGGAGGTAGCGCGCACCGATGGCACCGTGGACCAGGCAGAAACCCAACGTCTGGTCATCGCGGTCAAACAACGCTGGCAGCTGGATAGCCAAGAAATGCAGGATATCGTCTCTGAGCTGGAAAACCGGGTAGATCAAGCCACCGATCTATTTGAGTTCACTCTGCCGCTACGTGAACACTGGGGGCCAGAACAACGAGTAGCGCTGATCGATGAAATGTGGGCCATGGCCGCTGCCGACGGCAAGGCCGATGTTCACGAGGAGCACTTGATCCGCCGGGTTAGCGATCTGCTCTATGTCTCCCACGGAGATTATATTCGCGCAAAATTCAAAGCCACCCGTATCGAGGCTTGATCTGCACAGGCGGCTGGCAAGCCTCTACCAGCCGTCCTCCTCATACTCATCATTGAGTTCTGAATCACGGGTCTCAATCTCAGGGAATCGTAATGACGGCCGATCACCGCTTTCGAAGCGCCGACGTTGCAGGTACGCATTGCGCAAAAAGGTATAACGATCGCCAACAATATTGCGTTCCAGATCCAGCAAATCCGCTCTTAAATCCACCACATATGCCGCGGTGAAACTGTAGCGTGTGCGATCGTGGGAAATGTAGTGTCGCAAGCGCATGTAATCTTCCGGCAAGATGGCCGCAGTGTCCCGCCCTGTGGACGGCCCAAAGAACGGTAACACCATATAAGGGCCTTCTGGCACTCCCCAGTGTGCTAACGTCAGCCCCAAGTCGCTATTGTGCTTCTCCAAATCGACCTTGCTGGCCACATCAAACAAACCACCAATACCCAGCGTAGTATTAACCGCAAACCGCCCCCAGTTCTGTCCCACGTGCCCCCAGCGCCACTGCAACACATTATTCAAGCCGCTACGGAAATCACGAAGATTCTCATAGAAGCGGGTAATAGTGTCGTTCATCCACTGTGGCGTGACCCTCTTATAACCTTTGGCGACGGGTTTCAGGCCATATTTATCCAAGGCTTCATTGAAGGCAAAAATCTTGCGATTGATGTCTTCCCAAGGGTCTTCATAATTGGGCTTGCTATCCGGCGAGTCGAATGCGGTGGAGCCATCTCCCCAGTCTTCTTCCGCCTGAACAGCCAATGGCAGACACAGCAGCAGGCTCAGCAATAGATAACGCACAAACACCCCAAAAAGTAGTGGACTACCGTAGTATAGCCGTGCCCTGCAGCTCAAAACAGAGGCCCTGAAAAAGGGTTACTGAACATCGACAGATTTTACACACTTATCCTTGCTCAGCCCTGTAATGCCGGCTGATTCAGCACCGTAAAAGCCGCCATCAGCGGCCCCTTTACTGGCGACTCGATGAAGCTCCTATAAGGATATCCCTCTCGCACATTTGTTGCAGAATATCACGGGCAAACACCTCCAAGGCCGCCACATCCGCAAACTGCATTTCTTCGGCAAGGCGCGCCACTGCCACTTTACCGGTATCCTCAGGATACTCATTAATCAACTGCAAGAGTCTCGCCGTTGGCGCGTTGATTTCCATAAAGCGAACGTCATCTTTCCGGTCACGATAAACCAATAGCCAGACCGGCTGTTCAAGCGCGTGCTGTGGCTGAAAATCAGCGCAGATTTGGTGTACAGGGAACGGGTAACTCAATATCTCATGTAAGGGACTAAGCTGCAGGATCGCTTGGAGGAGATCTCCCTCGGGGTAAAATTCGGTGTCTGGGAATGTCTCGGTGGAAGCATCAAGCACCAGCTCCATCCACTCGTAGTGGGCTAGCTCCAACATAAAAACGGGGTCACCGGGCTCGCTGCCCTGCCCGCTCGCCAGAAAACTGACAAACTCTTGAGGAATCTGCAGGAAATACGGGGTCTTGCTGGTGTGATTTTCAAAAAAAGACCGAGCCAACCGCAGCCAACGCTCGTCATCTAGCAAACTGTGTAATACCGGGAACCCTTGGCGCAGAAAGCCATTCACATTATTGAAAAATAGGTTGCGGTAAATATCCAAACGTCGATCTTCAATACCCGCAGGCGCAGGGTGCCTGTTCGGGTTACGTAAGTGCGCGGCCAATTCACGCTGTAGTCTCTGGAAATTTTTGTCTTTCATGGTTGCGCAGGCTTTTGCCAATCCACTGACTTGATCGCTGCGCTGGGATAAAGCTGCTGGTAACCACCGATCTTGCGAAGCTCAGCAAACAAGGTCGCATTGTCCGGAATATTAAAGTCTCTCTCCAACAATGTAGGGAGCGAGCCAAATGTCTGGTAAGCATGATCAAGAAGCGCCCAAACAGGATCAATCACATCACTACCATGAGTATCCACTTTCAAGTCTTCTGCTTCATCAAAATGACCGGCGATGTGCAGATAACAAATCCGTTCACCCGGCAAGGCGGAAATGAAATCAAGAGGATCGTAGCCATGATTAATACCATTCACATAGGCATTATTCACATCCAACAGCAGTTCACAGTTTGCTTCTTTCAATACCGCATTCACAAAATCGATTTCAGACATCTGTGCGCCCAGAGCCGCATTTCCTAACTGGGCATAATAACTGACATGTTCAATACCAATAGGTTGTTCAAGGAAGTCTTGAACCTGACGAATACGATCCGCCACGTAATACACCGCCTCCTGCGTAAAGGGGATAGGCATCAAATCATAGAGATGACCGTGGTCACTGCAGTAACTCAAGTGTTCTGTATAGCGGCGAATGTTGTGTTGTTTAAGAAACGACTTCACCGATTTCAATAATTCAAAATCCAGGGGCTCTGGCCCACCCAGTGACAGACTCAGCCCGTGAGCAACAAAAGGATAGCGCTCGGTAAAAGCACGGAACTCTTTACCCAGTCGACCGCCCATGGGGATCCAGTTCTCTGGGGCCACTTCCATAAAATCGAACGGAATGCTCTCTGGTGCGTAATCATGAGCCTGTGAAAGCGGGCCCATAAGGGCCCGCCGAAGACCCAGGCCCACACCGGACACTGGTGTCTCAACTTTCATAGTCGGGTGCCTTTATGCATCACCGCCGCATTTACCCTCACCACATTTTCCTTCGCCTTTCTTATCTTCGCCCTTTTTATCTTCGCCACATTTACCTTCAGCCCCCTTCTCACCGCAGTTTCCTTCAGCTTTCTTGTCTTCACCGCACTTACCCTCACCACACTTACCTTCAGCGTGATGGGCCGCTAGCTGATAACCGGCACTCAGGTCAGCAGCCGCAAACGGGTTTTCCGCTGCGTGGGCAACGGGTGCAGACAATGCAGACGCAACAACAGCAGCACCAACGGTAGCAGCAAGGGGGTTTAATTTTCTCAACTTAGCCATGTTCATTCTCCGTATTTATTCATTAAGGAATCAAAAACGCCCTGACCCAGACACTATAGGGATGCTGACGTGAGGTAAACGTTACGGCTGCAGGACTAAAAAACAAAAGGCCACAAAATGCGGCCTTTTTGAGGAAAAAGTAAATCGCGTAACGCTTATTTAATACGATTCACAATCACACTGCCTATAGAGTAACCGGCCCCGAAAGAACAGATCACCCCTTTGGTGTCCACCGGCAAATCTTCATTGTGCTTGTGGAAAGCGATAATAGAACCTGCCGAACTGGTATTGGCATAAGCATCCAAAATCACCGGTGCTTCTTCGCGAGTGGCTGGACGCCCCAGCACACGCTTAGAAATCAACTCGTTCATTGCCAAGTTGGCCTGGTGTAGCCACATTCGGTTAACAGACTCTACCGGAATTTGGGTATCTTTCAGGTGAGAACTGATCTGTTCCGCAACCATCGGGCAGACCTCCCTGAACACCTTTCGCCCTTCTTGGCGGAACAGTTTGTCACGGGCACCGACGCCGCGTTCATCGGTTCGATTCAAAAAACCAAAATTATTACGAATGTTGCTGGAAAATTTGGTCTGCAGGCGGGTACCCAAAATTTCCCATTGATTACTGGATACAGCATCTTCCTTGCGCTCAAGAATCACCGCAGTGGCCACATCTCCAAAAATGAAGTGGCAGTCACGGTCTTCCCAGGCCAAGTGAGCAGAACAGATTTCCGGGTTCACCATAAGTACCCGCCGGGCGCTACCATTACGGATGGCATCTACCCCCGCCTGAATACCGAAAGTGGCACTGGAACACGCCACGTTCATATCGTAGCCCCAACCGTGATCCATGCCCAAAGCCGCCTGCACCTCCACGGCCATGGCTGGGTAGGGACGCTGCATGTTAGAACAAGCAACCAGCACCGCATCTAAATCGTTGGCTTTTAGGCCCGCATTGTCTAGCGCCTGCTTGGCGGCGGTAACAGCGATTTCAGCCTGAATAGACACCTCATCATCGGTGCGCTCGTCTATTCGGGGAGCGAGGCGATCAGGGTCGAGGACACCCGTTTTGTCAATCACATAGCGTTGTTTAATCCCGGAGGCTTTTTCAATGAAAGCACTATTGGATGGGCCCAAAGCTTCCAATTCACCCGCTTCGATAGCTTGTGCGTTGCGGGCATTATAGCGCTTCACATATTCGTTGAAGGATTCCACCAACTCATCGTTAGTGATGGTCTGGTCCGGCGTCCACAGGCCGGTACCACTGATTACCACGGAATAGCTCACAAGCAAGTCCTCACACTAATTGCAGGGCCAGCTGCCCTGCTACAGCACATTAAATAATGGATCGATTATCCGGGTTCAACGGGCGCGGCGCAAAGGCAGTAGGGCCCATTTTATTGGTTGTTACGGTCGTTACGCGGCGCGTAGCGCCTTCCTTTACAGCATAAGAACGCCACCGTGGATCACGTTCAGCGCATATTAACCCCGTTCAGCATAGCTCCCACTGTTTATTCAGCCGCTTCGCCGACACTGATAGCTTGGTGCCCAGCTGTTGCGCAAAGAGGCTGACCCGGTATTCCTGTAACATCCAGAAATACTGTTGAAGAGGCTCAGACTGCTTCCAGAGCGGAACGCCAGCGGCACGGGTCTCGTGTTGTTTACTATACGCCTCCAGTTCAGCACTGAGGGTGCGATCCTTGCCTATTTGCCCCCCCAGTTTTTCCAGGCGGTGATCAATCGCCGCCAGTAACCGGGGGTATTCCTGCAGCCACTCCCACGGCATTTGCAGCAATACATCATCGGGAAACAGGCAGGCCAGTTGCTGTTTAATATCCCGATGAGCATGGGCCCAGGCCAATGGAAAATTCTTTTCTAACTTGCCCATCAGCTGCCGGTAATGGGCGAAGAGTTTACCCATAATGCTCAATTGTTGCTGCGCCCAAGGCACAAAGTCACCACGATGGTCGTTGAGCCGATCCCGGAACGCGGCCTCACTGCGCACCGGCTCGTGTAGCTGAAAATGCTCAGCCAACACGCGTAGCAAGGCGTGATCCAGTGCCTGACGCGCCATGACTCCCTTCTCGGTTTTCAGCTTTTGAAACCCCGCCATTTGCGCAGCCTGCTTACGCAGGTCTCGTAGCTGCACGGTCAATTTGAACCCCAGGAGGCGAGCTGTGCCCCAACGATGCGCCCACGCTGCATCGGCTTCGTCATCAAGAAACTGCTGCTCCACGTCATTGCCGGTATCGACAAGGGCCGGGAAACGTCGCACCGTCATGCCGCCCAAATCCTGCTCCTGACTCTCTGGAATATCCCCAAACAACCATTCCTGGCCACGCACTGCCGGTGTCTCTTGTTTGGGTTTGGGCAAGTCTCGGGTGACACTGACCAGGCGATCTTTCACCTCCCCCAGGTTACGCCCTTGAGCCAGCACCTTGCGGTGACCATCTACACGGTCCACCACCTGAATAAACATACGCAGATGGTCGGCCAGGTTAGCGGTCTGCCACTCCTCTTGTTCGATGCGCAGACCGCTCATGCGTTGCAGCTCGCGGGTCATGGCCGGAAGCAACGGCTCATCCGGCGACAGAGTTTCCATCAAGGCACTGACATAATCCGGTACTGGGACAAAATGCCGGCGCCGTGCTTTTGGCAAGGCACGAATCAAGGCCTCCAGCTTTTCACGCAGCAAACCAGGCACCAACCAATCCAGGCGAGATTCTGATATCTGATTCAACGCCGCCAGCGGCACAATCAGAGTGACCCCATCCCGCTCGCCGGTCGGGTCGAAACTGTATTCCAACGGCAGACGAAGTCCATCGAGCTTGAGTTGATCAGGGAACTGATCATTGCCCAAATCCGGGCTACGGGAGAGCAGAAAACCATCGTCCATGAACAAGGCCTCTTTCTGCTCTGCAGTCGCACGCTTGTTATACCAATTCATCAGCCCGGCCACGGTATGAATATCGCCGGGCAAGCGCGCATCGTAGAACGCCACCCTTGCCTCTTCATCCACGAGAATGTCCCTGCGACGAAGTTTATGCTCCATGTCTTCCAGGGTTTCAAAGCGCTCTCGGTTTGCTTTCACAAACGGTGGCTCACGATGCAGGTGCCCCATGACCAGGCCTTCACGAATCATCAGCTCCCGGGATTCCACCGGCTGAATCGGCCCGTAATTTACGCCCCGCCCACTGGCCAAAATCAGACCGAAAAGATTGACCTGCTCCTTGGCCATGGCGCAGCCGCGCTTTTTCGACCAATGCGGTTCGAAATAGTGACGTTTGAGCAAATGCCCGGCGGCCTCCTCAACCCACAGCGGATCGATTTTTGCTACCGTCCGCGCAAATAAGCGGCTGGTTTCCACCTGCTCTGCAGCCATCAGCCAGCGTGCCTTGGTTCTCGATAACGCCGACCCCGGCCACACCAACGGTTTACGGTTACGGGTTGAAAGCCACTCGCCCTCTTCGGTGCGCTGCATAACATTGGCCAACAAGCCAGTCAGCAACGCCTTGTGCAACGGCGCATATAGCGGTGACGGAGATGCTTTGGCCGCGCTTTTATTGTTTGCATTATCCGGCTCGGTTAACGATAAACCTGAATCAATCGGCACATTAAGCGTCCAGCCTTGCTCTTTGGCCAGCAACAAAAGTTGGCGATGGGTATCACGCCATTCGCGCATACGCGTGGGAGACAGGAAGGTTTTCTTGAGCAGCTTTTCGTATTGGTTACGGCTCAGGGCTTCTCGCTGTGCATCCGCCCACTGCCACAGCTTCACGAAGAACAGAAAATCCGATTCCTTCTCGGTAAATGGCTGGTGGGCTTGATCCGCCTGCTGCTGTTTATCGTGAGGCCGCTCGCGGGGGTCTTGAGTCGCCAGTGCTGAAACTACAATCAGAGCTTCACGCAGCACGTTCTTCTCTGCTGCCGCCACCAGCATTCGGCCCAGTGTCGGGTCCAGTGGGAAGCGGGCCAGTTGTCGGCCCAGGGCGGTCAACGTCTGCTTTTCCGTTAGCGCACCGAGTTCATCCAGCAACCGATAACCGTCCCGAACCAAACGACCGTCCGGTGGCTCAATAAAGGGAAAGTCTTCCACCTTGCCCAATCGAAGATCTGACATTTGCAGAATGACAGCACCGAGATTGGTACGCTGAATTTCCGGGTCGGTGAACGCCGGGCGATTAAGAAAATCGTCCTCATCATACAAACGGAAACAAATGCCGGGCATCACCCGCCCACTTCGCCCTGCCCGCTGGTTGGCACTGGCCTGGCTCACCGGCTCCACAGGCAAACGCTGCACCTTAGAATGCACGCTATAGCGGCTGATACGGGCGGTGCCTGCATCAATCACATAGCGAATGCCCGGTACCGTTAACGACGTTTCTGCCACATTGGTACTGAGTACCACGCGGCGACCACGATGTGCTGAGAATATGCGGTGCTGCTCAGCCTGGCTAAGACGAGCATAGAGCGGCAAAATTTCCATATCACGCAAGCTGGAGCCATGGGTGGCGCAGCGTTTCAGGTGATGATGGACATCACGAATGTCCCGTTCGCCGGCCAGAAACACCAGCACGTCCCGAGCCATCGGCAAACCTTCACTGCGCTCTTCTCGTTGAATTTCCAACAGAACGTCTTCAATCTGGCGAGACAGCTCCTGCCCTTCCGCTGGTGGCCGATAGCGCATTTCCACCGGAAAGGTTCGACCGGACACTTCCAGCACCGGGGCGCCCCCAAAGTGTTCAGCAAAGCGCTGATGGTCGATGGTGGCCGAGGTAATAATGACTTTCAGATCAGGCCGGCGCGGTAGTAACTGCTTGAGGTAACCCAACAAGAAGTCGATATTCAGGCTACGTTCATGGGCTTCATCAATAATCAGCGTATCGTACTGATTCAAAAACCGATCTTGCTGAATTTCATTGAGCAGCATGCCATCGGTTAGCACCTTGATTAACGAATGCTCGCCCACCTGTTCAGAAAAGCGCACCTTGAAACCCACCGTGCTACCCAGTGGGCTATGCAATTCTTCAGCCACCCGGCTGGCCACCGCCCTCGCGGCCAGTCGACGAGGCTGGGTATGCCCAATGGTGCCTTCGATACCCCGGCCCAGCTCCAAACAAATCTTGGGAAGCTGGGTGGTTTTACCGGACCCGGTTTCCCCGGCAATTACCACCACTTGATGATCGTTAATCGCTTGCTTTATCTCATCGCGGCTGGCCACCACCGGCAAATCCGGCCACTCAAGAGCGGGCACCGAGGCCAACCGTTGTTCGCGGCCAGCCACAGAACTGGCGATAGCCGTGGCGACTTTATCCACCGCCTTGTCATTGCGTTTCTTGGCAGGCAGGCGTGCCAGGCCATCAAGGCGTTTTTTAAGACGAAAACGGTCAGCCCGGCGTACTTTGTCGAGTTGCTCGTAAAGCGATTTCAGGGTGTCGGTCATTTAAATACCGCTGTGCGAGAGCGCTTCTGGAGCGACAAACCAGAGGAGAAAACTTTCTCCTGACAACGTTCGCGCCTCGAGAGCCGCGCTCCTACAGATAAAAAATGGATGTTCATGCTGCTATTGTGCGTGAAGCCACCTACGACCTTTCTCAGTCAACCCGCCTTTAGCAATGGCCAAAAAGGCCGTACTGGGCTCGGAGGTTTCCACCTGAACCTTAAATCGCATTAACTCGTCACGGCGGAAAGCATGAATTTCCAAAGATTCTCCAGGCAGGAAACATGACAGTAAATCATCGATATTTTGAGTGGTCGCCTGCAGACCATCCACGGCAATAATCACATCACCGGCAGATAACCCGGCTGCCATGGCAGCACCTTGTTCAAAAGCCACCGCAATCTTCGCGCCCATCACATCGGGCACCAGCCGAACGCCCAGATGAGGGACCCCCTCTTTACCCGGCTTGCCACCGTTATCAGCATGCCCCGCGGCACTGCGCCAGTGTAGCTCCACGCCACGCTCGGCCAACAGTTCAGCTAACGGCAGGTCCTCAGTGCTGTACAGCGCCAGATCGAAAAAATCGCTCATGTCGGTGCCGGCGATTTCTTCAGCAAGTGGCTGGATTCCCTGCTCAGGGACGCCTTCACCGGTCTGACCGTAGCGCTGCCACAACACGCGCATCAGGTCGTCCAACGATGTCTGCTCGCCGGTCAGATTACGCAGGGTCAAATCCAGCGCCAGCGCCACCAATGAGCCCTTGGTGTAATAGCTGACAATGGCGTTCGGGGCGTTTTCGTCCTGTTTGTAGAAGCGAGTCCAGGCATCAAAACTGGACTCGGTCACCGTTTGTCTGTGACGCCCCTGACCGCGGTAAACCCGAGTCAGTGTCTGCCCTAACAGCTCCAGGTAGCTTTGTGGCGAGACCAGCCCAGTTCGCGTCAAAGACAGATCATCGTAGTAACTGGTAATCCCTTCAAAGGCCCACAGTAATTCTGTGTGCACTTCCTGTGACAAATCAAAGGGAGTAAACGCCGCAGGTTTTATCCGTTTTATGTTCCAGGTATGAAAATACTCATGGCTGCACAACCCTAAATACGAGCGATAACCATCGCGGACTTTGCCCGGTTCATCACTACGGCGAGGTAAATCATCACGGGGGCACATCAGGCTAGTGGAGTTACGGTGCTCCAGCCCACCATAGCCATTGCCGGTAACCAGCGTCATAAAGACGTAGCGATCCATCGGCGCCGGCTCACCGAACATGCGAATGTGGTGCTCGCAAATCGGTTTCAGATCGCGACACAAGCGTGCTGTGTCTGTCTTGTGTCGGCCTGCCAACACTACCCAATGAGGCACTCCGCAAGCCTCAAACTGGGCGTATTCGAACGGCCCCATTTCTACTGGGTAATCGATCAAGGCATCGTAGTTTTCGGCCTCAAACAGGCCGAAAGCCAGCTCGGAACCGGACTGACGCGGCAGCCCGGTGGCCACCTGCCAACCAGTATAGGCATGCCCTTGCGGGGCTTCGATCTCTACCTGGCAAGGTTGATCTTCATGGCCCATGGCCGCGAGAAAAACACAGCTACCATTGAAATAGCCGTGGGTGGTATCCAGGTGCGCGCCGCGTACCGACAGATCCCACGCATATACTTGATATTGCAGTTGCACCGGCCCGTCGCAGGGAGGCAGCTGCCAGGTCTGTTTGTCTCGCTTGGCCACTGGCAGGCTTTCGCCATGACAGCGGGCTTGCACATGAACAATGTGACGGGCGAAATCGCGAATCATATAGCTGCCAGGAATCCAAGCGGGCAGGCTAAAGGCCTGCCCTTCTGGCATCGGCTCCGCCACCGTCAGGGTAACTTCGAACAAATGCGCCTCTGGGCGCAAGGGGCGAATCCGATATTCAATCATGAAAACTCCTGACAATAATTCCTGAAACAGCACCGGGGGCCTCTGGCCCCCGGTCGATGATGAAAGAGAAACACACTCAATTCATCTCATGCTTAACCATACGTACCACAACGTCATTGGCAACACCCATTGTAATGGCTTACAGATCACCAAGATTAATCGTGATGGATTTCGCTCACCATAATAGCCCTTCCAGCGAGAGGCGGTACAGATTGAAAACGAGAAGACGGTTAAAAATCAGGCTCATAGATGAGATTCTAAGCCACCAAAGTAAGCGTGCGCCCATGACCCCAGCGAATCACGGAGCTGATTATCATTGACCTGTGCGCGACCCGTGCCTGGTCAACAGACATCGCCTGCCCAATGATCTTTGGCACGAGCGCAATGATTAATCATAACGTTATGCGTTGAACAGGCAATTAACCCCGTTACGCCAACCACGAAAACCATCAGGAGATTTTTTATTCTTGCTATCATGATTCTTCATCGCTGAGATGTCTTGACCTTGCCTCGGCAATAGCGCAGGTTTTGCTCAGCCGGAGAACATTATGAGCGAACAAATGATCTATCACACTACGGATGACAACCATGTCATCGCCATCCATTATTGGCCCTGCAAAGCTCAAGCGAGCAAGGGAACAGTAATTTGGCTACACGGCATGTCGGAACATGGCGCTCGCTACCAAAACCTTGCCAGCATATTGAATGCGGCCGGCTGGCATCTCTATTGCCCTGATCATCGTGGCCATGGCGCCAGCATCAGTGATACCTGCCCCGCCGGACACATTGGTGACCAGCACGGTTGGCAGCACCTGATGAACGATGTTGCCAGCGTGATTCATCTTGCTAAAGAAAAGCACCCACAGTTGCCCGTAGTACTGGGCGGACACAGTATGGGCTCATTTGTTGCGTTGGGCGCGGCAGAGCAGCTTGGGGATACCTTAGCCGGCCTAGTCTTGTGTGCTAGTGATTATCATCCTGGCGCTTACTATCGCCTGATGGGCCTACCCGTACGATTCGAACGTATGCGTCAGGGTAAACGTCATCCCAGCCCGGTGATACGCAAGCTCACCTTCGGCACCTGGGCCACCCGGATACCAGAAGCCACTACCGAGTTCGACTGGCTGAGCGGGAACCCCGAAGAAGTGAAACGCTATATCGACGACCCACTCTGTGGATTCGATTGCAGTACGGAGACATGGATGCAACTGGTTACCGCCATGCGCCGCATTCAAAGTATTGCCGGCTTGTCCGAGCTACCAGAAACGCTGCCGGTCTTATTACTCGGCGGCGAGCAAGATCCGATGAGCGATAATGGCAAGGGCATGATGGCGCTAGAGAAAGTACTGCATGCTATGAAACAGCCGCTCCAGACCCATTTCTGGCCTGAAGGCCGGCATGAGATTCTTAACGATCATTGTCGTGCTGAAGTGGAGCAAGCAATTATCGACTGGCTAGCAGAATGCACTGAGTAATCTGATACAAGTAGTATTCACCCTACTAAGCTACAGACAGACATAAAAAAACCGGGCATTAAGCCCGGTTTTTTATAAAACACTGACGTTACTTGAATAAGCTGTTCTTAATGTCTTTCAGACCATCCAAGGTGCTATCCCAAGTTTTTTCCACACTATCTTTCACGTCTTCCCAACGGGTATTGCTGTCGTTGCGCACCTCTTCCAGCCGCGCAGCCAGCTCCTCACGTTTTTCCTTTAATTCCAGCTTGCGAGTTTCCCACTTGTGGCGGACATCTTCACCTGCTTTGTCCGCTTTGACTTGCAGTTGATCAAATTCATTGTCCAACTCGTCCAGCTTGCCTTTTACCTTTTCGATGAAAGTGTTGCGGTCCATCACAATCTCCTTCAATGAGTGGTACCACATACAATGGGGCTCTCCTCCAGCTTTTCCATGGCCCCGTTGTAAAATCAACGTTAAAGCTCGGGCTGCTTCTGTTCCCCCAACGCTGACACATAACCCAAGTATCGAGTCTTAATTTCTCGCACGTATTTCACTGGCTCCCTGCCTCGCACATAGCCATAACGAGCCTGCTGGGCATATTGAGGCTTGGATAACAGCAGCATGGCCTCTTCTACATGACCGAACCACTTGTCAGGATTCTTACCCAGCCGTTGCGCCAGGCGACGTGCATCTTCCACATGGCCATGGCCTGCATTGTACGCAGCCAAGGTAAAGTAGAGTTTTTCCGCCAGGTCTAACCGCGCAGGAAAACGCTGCTCAAGCCAATCTATATACGCTAGGCCTGCAGACACTCCATTCTCCGGATCGGTCAAATTGCTGTACCCAAATTGCCTACCTGTGCGTGGCATTACCTGCAACAATCCTTGGGCGCCGGCGAAAGAACGAGCGTTTGGGTTAAACCGACTTTCTTGGTACATCTGCGAGGTGATTAAACGCCAGTCCAAGCCATATTCAAGCGATTTCTCCCGCACTAAATCATCATACGGGGAGATATTACGGCCTGGCTCCACCCGGTAGGCCTCATGGGCGGCGATGGTTTTCTTTTCTACGAAGTAACGATTATACGTCACGTTATAAAACAAGCCCCGGTAATTCCGCTTTATGTAATTATTCAGCTGCTTGCGCAAAATTTTCTGAGGCTCACGGGTAACCCAGGCAATCTCTTTGGCTGGTTCGAACTGGAACAAAACGGCGATATCATCTCGGTAGGTGGATTCCATGGCCGCCAGATGGCTATCGGCCATGGTCAGGTCGTACTCACCATTAGCCACACCCTCAATCAGCATTTCCGTGCTTGCCTGAAAAACTTCCTGGATATCAAACTGCAGTCCAGTCGCCTGTAGATCTTTTAGTGTGTCGTAATAAGCCGTTTCCGGATTAACTGCTACGGTACGACCAGCCAGCGCCTGCACCGATCCCAATGGCACATCGCCAGCCTCACCGATCAATTGCTCATTCACTTCTAAGTAACGCTTGCTAAACGCCCAACCAGCTAGCTGCCGATCAGAGGTAATCGTCATCGACGCAGCGATAACATCGCCCTCCCCCGCCTCCAGCGCGCTAAACATGGCAGACGGACTATCCCGGACCACTACCCGAACTCTCAAACGATGCTGCTTGGCGAAATCTTTAATCAGATCATAATCAAAGCCCATCAACTCACCACGCCACATAAAATAGCTGGCCGGGTTATTGGAAGTAATTACTCGCAATACGCCATGCTCGGCAATCATCTCCCAATCACGAGCTTCTGCACTCCCATCAGAAGCAATGATCCGCTCACTAGTAATATACTGATTGATCTGATTAAGTAACTCCGTACTACTGGGGCGAACCGCCCAAGCAATGCGGCGCTTACGATTCAACACCGGCCCCGCAACCGCTTCACCGTCCTCATCCAACAAGATGTCCAGCATATTACTGTCTACGATAGAGGCCGCAAATTCACCATTAGCCACACCATTAACCAACGCTTCATCTGATATGGAGCTATCCAGGACCTCTACGCTTATGCTTTGATGCCGTTTGGCCAGCTTAGTGGCCGTTTCCTGATAAGCGGACCCGTCCGGCACTGACACAATAAGGCTACCCATCTCAGTCAACGCCAAGTCCGCCAATGCCCGTGGCACCACCAAACGTTCTTGCACCGCATTAACAGGGGTAGAAAAAGCAAGCGTCTTCTTGCGGGCCTTGGTCACCGAATAATTGGTGATGATGATATCCGCCACTCCTTGATTGATAAGGGTGCCCAACTCAGAGAAGTTATCGGCATACACCCAGCGCGGCTCAAGTCCAAGGTATTCCACAAACGCTTCGGCCTGATGCTGATATTCACTAGCAGGAATACCGTCGCGAGGGAGACCGGACGGTTCATCAAAGCGAGGGGCCAGAAGCCGGATAAAACCACGCTCTTTCATGGCGGGCAAATCACCGGTTTCCAGGTAGTTGTCAAAGGTGCTAACAACCTCACCCACCTCTGGCTCCTTGTCACAACCGGCTAGCAGCATGAAACCGAGGCATATAAGCATAAATATGCCTAAACGCATGAGCACCCCCTTCCTTTTCTAGGGTTTATTACTTAGTTCAGAGTACCAGCCTATGAATATAGGGCAATACTCTTTAGGAAGAACTGCCGACTCAAGATCTCGAAAAACCTATCAAGTGGCATTTTCTGGCAGCAAAGGCAAACATCTAGCACTAGGGCGAAAGCCCAGCCACAGAAGGGGCGGGTAATTAACAGGAAGGGAAAAGACGCTATTTCAATAGAAATGTGGAGCAAAAAAAAAGCCCGAATCACTTGGGTTGCAACGCATTCATTTCAGAAGCATTGCAACCCGCTTGATTCAGGCTTTTTCTCTGCGCCTCATTTCTAAGGCGCAGAGACGAGCTTTTACTTAAATCGAACTATATCTCACTTACGTCCAGACTAGAATGAAGGCGAACCAACACACACGTCATGAACACGCAAGGTTTTATTGAGATTCAAAACACCACCATAGTTCAACTGGATGGAGTCAAAAGACACGTCGCTAGGCGCTAGTGCAGCAATAAAGCGCTGATCTGTGTTAGCACCCAAGCCTAGCAAGCTTAGACCCAGCAAATGCGCTTCAATTCTTTTAACTTCATGCACGATTTCGCCGTCATTAATAAACAGAATGGAAACGAAGTCGCCTAGCAGTTCCAAGCTCACCAATGAAGCAGCCGGATCGCTAACTACAAACCCAACAATGGTTTCTGAAATGTCGTTAGCTGGATCCTTGGCATCAACCGCTACATACGCGCCACTGTGTCTGGTGTTGCTAAGCAATCCACCTAATGCCAGGCCCAAGTTAACCTGTGCATAAGAGGCATTACTTCCATCAATCACAGAGTCGGCATTTTCCACAGAACAGCCCAAGCAAACACCAAACTCAAACAAACCGCCCAAGGAGTCGCCTTCTGCCGTGTAATCAGCGCTGGTCAACTGCTTAAAAGTGCTGTCAGCTGAACAGGTGAAGCCGTTGTCGTCACAAACATTACCGATGCCATCGCCATCGTCGTCTGCTTGATCTTCGTTAGCAATTTCTGGGCAGTTGTCTTCGCTGTCAATGACGCCATCACCATCGGTGTCGGTCAGATCGACTTCACCATCAAAGTCATCGTCACAAACATTACCAATACCGTCGCCATCTAGGTCAAGCTGGTCGTTATTGGCAGTATCAGGACAGTTATCGCTGCTATCGGTGCCATCGTTATCGACGCCATCACCATCACGATCTTCATCGCATACATCGCCAACAGTATCCAGGTCAATATCAGACTGGTCAGTGTTAGGCAGGCTCAAGCAGTTATCGACATCATCTAACACGGTGTCGCCATCACGATCGTCTTCGCACACATCGCCAACACCATCTGTATCTGTATCAGCTTGGTCGTTGTTAGCGGTGAATGCACAGTTGTCGTTGGCATCATCAACGCCATCGCCATCTGAGTCGTCGTCACAAACGTCGCCTTTGCCGTCGCCATCCACATCACCCTGTTCTGGGTTGAAGGTCGCTGGGCAATTATCTACGCCGTCATCGGTGCCGTCTTTGTCCTGATCGTTATCCATATCACAGGCGTCACCAACACCATCACCATCAGCGTCTTCCTGAGAATCATTCGCTAGCAGCGGGCAGTTGTCGGCATCATTATCTACGCCATCACCGTCACGATCATCGTCGCAAACATCGCCGATGCCATCGCCATCGAGATCTTCCTGCATGGCATTTGAGTTTGCGGGGCAATTATCCACGCTATCAGGCACGCCATCAGCATCTTGGTCCGCAATATTACCTACTGCGTTACCACCTCCGCCACTGCTATCGCTATCGCCATCGGCTTCACAACCAGCCAACCCCATCCCAAGAGTGGCCGCTATCATAATGCTTAATAAAACTTTCATTAAAGAGTTCATAGTATCCCTATCCCCTATTGTTCACTAACACGAAATTCAACACGACGGTTCATCGCACGCCCAGATGCAGTTTCATTACTGGCAACCGGAACCACTTCACCATACCCACGAGCGGTAAGGCGTTCTGAACTAATACCCTGATCGATCAAGTACTGGCGTACAGCCTTAGCACGACGATCAGATAAACCTTCATTGTACTCGGCACTACCGCTAGAGTCGGTATGGCCTGCGATTTCAACATCAAAGTTGGTCTGTGACTTAAGCGCTTTTACAAGACGATCCAAAATCGGACGGGAGCTCGCTGTAATATTGGCAGAATCCAGTTCAAAACCGATGTTATTGAAGGTAATGGTCTGGTTGGTTAGCAAACAGCCTTCGCCATCAACCTTGCCACCCTGAATCGTATTCGGGCACTGATCGCGATCGTCAGGGATTCCGTCCCCATCGCTATCTGGCGCACTAACTTCAACGATTTTTTCTACTTCACGGGTTTCATAGACGATTTTTTCTACTTCTACGGTCTTAGTGCGACCGAGGGGCATTTCCAAGCCAAGAGAGAAGCGCCAGTCGTTAAAACCGCCCTCATCTTCTGAGATAGTGCCCGTAATACCGTCGAAATCGTCATACATGTACCGAGCTTCAGCACGCATTTTCAAGCCGTTATCAAACATCGGACCGGTGACAGCACCCAGCCCCACATTGGCATGAAAATCAACGCCGTCATCGTCGTCTGGCACCACATCATTATAGATGCCACCGACCTGAGCCAGTACGAACGGGGTAAACTCTTCTTCGCGATCGCCAAAAGCGTAGGCTAAGCCGGTGCTTACTGTGTACTGATAGTAATCAGCAGCGCCTGCCACCCCTGAATCCAAGCCGTAGCCCGCGCCCTCAGTTTCCCACCACCAGTGGTCGGACAGCTGACGGCCATAAATCAAGCCCGCTCCCAACCCCTTGCTGGACAAATCCCTGTCTTCATCAAGCTCAAGGTAATGCACCATCGGCGCAAGATATTGCTTTGTCGCCGTTTCGTCTGCTGCATAACCTTGCGTCGCTAATGCGACACCTGCCACTAATAGTGAAGTATGTAGGCTTCCTTTCACGACACCCCCCTTGGGTATGTAAACTAGGTCACATTATTATACTGGCTATTATGCAAATAGGAAGAAAGCTATAGTACCATTTTGCCTGCATGCAAATCATTTTTTCGGCGTATCATAAAAGCCGGCAGATACTCTTATTCCTTGATACATCCAGCGCCTCACGCGCACCCAGCGTCACCCCTTATCCACTTTAACCAACACTCTAAAGCCTAGCCACTATTAGCTACGCTCGGCACGCATGCCCGCAGCTGGACTAGCCAGCAGCCATTATATGTCACGCGTCATAGTGGCATGCCTGACTGACCAGCAGATATCTGAACTAGCACATCCAACCGCCGGAAACCTTTGACGACACGCCCTATAGCCCAGCGTGCTCTCACTATTTTTGCATCAGCATTTTCATAAAGGAACCAGGAAAGCCCAACGCATACAGCTTTTCTGTCATTGTTCAGTGGGCTCATCATGGCCACCGCAAATGACAAAATAGAGAAAGTCAGAGCAGAACAAGATGAATACACACCAGGCTCGCACTAAGACACTCAGAAAAAATCACCAGAGCACCTGTTTGGCGTCGTTCCAAACGCCCCCCCTGCGGCCCCGAAGCAATGGAAGATGGCGCCTTATAGCAGCAAACACACCACTCCAACATGGCAAGAGATTGTGCACCAATTGATGTGCCGGCCCCTTGGCGCTGCTACACTGGAGCCAAGCCATTGAAGGCACCGTATTCGCCGCCGGAGATTTTCATGCGACCGCTTTTCCGATACCTCCTACCCGCTTTACCTGCCCTACTCGTTGCCGGTTGTGCCAGCACCACTGAGGTAGAAACCCGCTACACCGACGGCGGCAGCCACCCACCGCAAGACTCTTTGCTATTGGTTGCCCACACGCCAGAAGGCAACATCCGTGAAACTTGGGAATTGACCTGCAAGGATATATTTTCAAGTGATTCATTGACCGTTTTGCTCAGCCACCAAGAATTACCGTTATGGTATGAAGGCGGAAAAGAAAGCATCCTCGACTGGGCGCAAGAAAACGATGTCGACCGAATTCTTGTGGTTGAGCTTACCCACATGCTGATTGATGCCGCAGCACCGCCGACAGTCGGCAACCAGCTCAATCCCATGGGACAATTTGCCGGTGACGTGAAGCCAACTTGGCAAGTCGGCATTGGCGGTGAACTGGCCGAAGACGAGGAGCCCACAGCCCTGCGGCAACATGGCGCTGAGCTGATTAACGCCGACGGCAAGCCTCTGTGGACAGGTATCGCCACCACCCACGAAGCCAGCAACGCCGTTGCCATTGCCAAAAGCCAATGCTCGGCCCTGCGTCGCACCTTGCGCGAACAAGCTCTTGTTCCCTGATTGACCCACGTCTGTCAGGGAACGGTAAAACGGACTCTGACAACGGAAATGAACATTATGACAGGCCCTCTCCACGGACTGACTTTCATCGAACTGGCCGGCATTGGCCCCGGCCCCTTCTGCGGCATGATGCTGGCCGACATGGGCGCCACCGTCATCCGCATCGACCGTCCCGGCGGCAATCCTCACTCCGCTATTGGCCACACCGTCCTTTTTCGTAATCGCCAAAATCTAGCCGTAGACTTGAAAAGCCCCGAAGGCATCGAAACCGTACTCAAACTATGTGAGACCGCCGATGGCCTGTTCGAAGGCTTCCGTCCCGGTGTCACTGAGCGCCTGGGAGTAGGCCCGGAACAATGCCTAGCGCGCAACCCGAAGCTGGTCTACGGCCGCATGACTGGCTGGGGCCAAACCGGCCCCCTGGCCCAGGCCGCCGGCCACGACATGAACTACATCTCCCTGTCCGGCGCCCTGCATGCCATGGGCCGTGAAGGCGAAAAACCCGCCATCCCGCTCAACTTGGTAGGCGATTTTGGCGGCGGCGGTATGATGCTAGCCTTCGGCATGGTCTGCGCTGTACTGGAAGCACAGCGTAGCGGTAAAGGTCAGGTAGTGGATTCATCCATGGTGGAAGGCTCTGCCGCCCTCATGGCCATGTTCTATGGACTCAAATCCCAGGGCATGTTTACCGACAATCGCGGCACCCACATGCTCGATTCTGGCGCCCATTTCTATGAAGTGTATGAAACCGCCGACGGTAAGTATGTTTCCATCGGCAGTATCGAGCCGCAGTTCTATGCGCAACTATGCCAGCTTGCTGAGCTGCCCCCCGAAGATTTTGGCCACCAGATCAATCCGCCCAAGTGGCCAGAAATGAAACAAAAGCTCGCCGCTATCATCAAGCAAAAGACCCGAGACGAATGGTCCGCCCTCATGGAAGGCACCGATGTGTGTTTTGCGCCGGTACTCAGCCTTGAAGAAGCGCCCTCGCATCCGCATAACGTGGCTAGAGAATCGTTTGTTACCGTCAACGGCGCCGCACAACCGGCACCGACCCCGCGCTTCTCACGCACCGCTGCTGGCAAGGTCAAACCAGCCTCCACCGCTGGGGCCGACAGCCGCGCGGTATTGAGCCAAGCCGGTTTCAGTGACAGTGACATTGACCGCTTGATTGCTAGTGGTGCGGTTAAGCAGGACTGATCCCTGTCGCCGCTCCTCTAGTTGCACTGATAGTCGCACTGATAGCATGCCAGCCGGTCCACAAGCCCGGCTGGCGTGACACTCCCTACTGGAGGGACCATGAACGCAGTAATTCCCGGCACATCCCTGGCCATTCGCCCTGAAAACTTCCCTGACCCTATCGAAGATCTGCCCGTCAATGGCACCGCCAAAGCGGTACTCGCTGGCGGCTGCTTCTGGTGTGTTGAAGCGGTCTATCTAAATCTGGAAGGAGTCAATGCGGTGGTATCTGGTTATGCAGGAGGCCATGCGGCTCAGGCCAATTACGAAGCCGTTTGCACCGGTACCACCGGCCATGCGGAAGTCATTGAAGTGGAATACAACAGCGCCATCATAAGCTTTGGCGAGTTACTGAAAGTGTTTTTTTCTGTGGCCCACGATCCTACCCACAAAGACCGCCAGGGCAACGATCGAGGCACCCAGTATCGCTCCGCGGTTTTTTATCATGATAACGCCGAGAAAACCGTAGCCACGGCCTATATCGAACAGCTAAACAATGCCGGCGCTTTTATTGCGCCCATCGCCACCACCGTGGAGCCTCTGGAAACATTCTTTCCCGCCGAGGACTACCATCAGAATTTCGCCCGCCGAAACCCAACCCAAGGCTACGTTACGCATGTAGCCAAACCCAAAGTAGAAAAGCTGATTCATGCTTTCCCCGACAAACTGAAAACACGAACACCTTAACGAGACCAATCTAAGGGAGTGCCTGATGACCCAAGCACTGTCCGCCAGCGGCTTTGATCTGACGCCCCTGAGCGAAGAAGAGAAGCAGGCCCGCGCACAAACGCTGACCGAAGAAGAACGCCATATCTTGCTCAATCAGGGCACGGAACCGCCATTTTGTGGCGGGCTACTGGACAATAAAGACGCCGGCACTTATCACTGCAAGTTGTGTGACCTGCCGCTATTCGCTTCCGATGCTAAATTCGAATCTGGTACCGGCTGGCCCAGCTTTTACCAACCCTACGATCCAGAACACATCCGTGAACTGAGTGATCGCAGCCACGGCATGCTCCGCGTGGAAATCCGCTGCGCCCGCTGCGACAGCCACCAGGGTCACGTCTTTCCTGACGGCCCACCACCTACTGGCCAGCGCTACTGTCTGAATTCTGCTTCCCTAACATTCAAGGCGTAACGTCTCGTTAAAGGAGCGCTACTCTTTGCGGCGCGGTCGGCCAACTCACCGCGCCGCAAAGGCGCCTTTGAAGGTGTACACCTAAGCCTCACCAAAAGAGGCTTTTCAGGATACAAGAGTACTGAAAACTGGGCAGCTCGCACCTCGTACCTCATAGAAACGGCGGCATCGCTCGGAGCAGCGGGCCTCAGGCTCAAAGCGCATCCAGATTTGCCGTGGCATGGAGGTGCGAATGCAAAAGTGGCACCCCCGCAAACTGGCCGACATCAAACAGTAAAACGTGATTCCTTCTTGCCTGCAGCGGGCGGCCTGATAAACTAGCGCCCGCCTGCAAAATGGGCACGCCGGGATAGCTCAGTTGGTAGAGCAACTGATTCGTAATCAGTAGGTCCGCGGTTCGATTCCGCGTTCCGGCACCATTTCAGATACAAAAAAGCCGCTCCCAATCAGGAGCGGCTTTTTTAGTTTACAAGCGTGGGCCTTCACCCATTTTTACTCTCTTCTCTTAGCCGTACAAGGGCTACTTCCCCCCGAAGGCTTTTTGCCAGCCCACCGTGAAAGTGTAATCCGTTTCCATCTGGGGGCCATGCAGAGATTCCTGCACTGGAGTTTTGTACTCCATGGCTAAGCGGTGGCCTTTCAAGGCGCCGTTTTTACCCAACAGATTCAAGCCCACACCGATTTCCAGGCGCTGGCCACCTTTGACATCCGGGTCTGCGGCTGGGTTCATCATCGGCGAAATGGTCAAGTCCTTAGCGGCACCATGAATGCCGGTCCACCAACTTTTATACGCAGCCAGTGACACCGACGCCCATGGAGAAAGAGGCTTTGCAGCCCAGGCAGTCAAGTACTTACGCGATCCCAGCTTATAGTCCTGATCATTCTCGTCCAAGGCAATTTTAGCGCTTACCTGCGCACCCCAGCTCCAACTATCGTATTGCTTGTTTAGGGTAAGGCCTGGGCGAATCTCATAGCTACCAGACCCCAGTTGCATGGGGTAAGGCAGCTGCAAATCCTGACCCGCCATTGGGATGTAATCTTCTTCCTCAATAGAACCCGTGGGCAGGCCCAGCATCAAGTTCAGGTGCAGGCGATAACCGTTTTCGTCATAGAATTTATAAAGGCCACCAATGCTGGCATCACCAATTCCGGAAGTTTCAGTATCAAATTCGTCCTGGGTGGTGGTGCCCATCATGGTCATGCGGGTCTTGGTGGTCATCTCGTTGGTGCTATAAGGCAGCATCGCCATGAGTGTCAGGTTATCAGTAGGCGCGTACATGGCACCAAGCATGTGCATATGCATCGTCATGTCATAAGGCAACGCCTTCATGTTCATCGCGCCCATGCCCGGGATTTCCCCGAATGCCTCATCGGTGCTGAGAGAGTCGCTACCGGATTTGGCGCCACTCATTCCCATGCCCATATATCGGTACGAAAGCATCCACTCGCCCTTACTATGCGTATGGTCACCCATGACTGAAATCGGCGCATGGCTGTCAGGCCGGGCACCCTCATAATGAGCAAACGCTACGGGGCTGGCAGCAAGAAACGAAAGCGCAACAGCGGAATAGGCAAAACGAGACATGGTCTTTCCCCAGTATTGAATCAACCGCGCAAGGATACGAGCTAAGCCATAAATGCCAATGCGGCAAAATGCCACACCCATTTCAAGGAAAGGCTTAACCTTAAAGGGAATCATCTGTTTGCGCTTTTTGGGCTTCTTTACCGCTGTCGTTACTGTATCTCTTACGGTATTGGCCTGGCGCACAGCCCTGCCAGCGCTTAAAAGCATGGTAAAAATTGGCGGTATCGGAAAACCCCAGCTCAATGGCCAGGCTCTGCATATTACAGCGTGGTTGGCGCAGGGCTTTACAGGCGTGTTGGTGACGGACCTGATCACGCAATTGCGCAAACCGTGTACCCTCTTCCTGAAGACGGCGCTGAAGCGTCCTTGGTGTCACGGCCAACGCATCAGCTACCGCTTCCATACTCACCGCATGCTCGGAAAGTAGCCGTTCCAATTGTTTCACCACCCGCCCAGTCATGCCCGCCGCACGAGACAAGCCGGCTAACACCTGATCCGCAGAGCGGCGTAAGCGTTCATTGTATTTCGGGTAGGCACGAGGCAACGGCGAGCCAAGCAATTCGGCGCTAAACTGGATGGCATTCTGCCCGGCAGAAAACAGCAGCGGACACTGGAAAAAAGCACCATAACGTTCCAGCTCTTCGGGCAAGGGCTGGCCATGCAAGAAACTGGCACTCGTTAGCGGCATATCGGCGCCCAGCAGTGAGCGCCCTATAGACAACATGGTTGCCACAACCACTTCGTTATGGGCCCGCGTGGCGGTAAAACGCAGGGTGGGATCTTTGCTTATCGCCGACACCCGGACACTCTTGCCCTCTAAATAGAGTGCAAAATCCAGATAGGGAACCACCAAATCTTTGTAGCGAAATAGCATGCCAATGCCCTGCTCCAGGGTATTGGCAGTCGCCATTAGGTTGCCTAACAGGTCTAAGTTGCCATAGTGGTTATCCGCCCCCACATGCAAACCGAACAGAGGATCATCACTTTCCGTGAAAGCGGCATAGAGCAGCGCATCAAGCTGACTCAAGCTGATGAATCGGTCGCTGCGGCCGACAATATCGGCATCAATGCCCACCTGTTCAAACAGGGCCTGCACATCCAGCTGGTTACGTAACGAGACTTCAAGAAGCCCCGGCAGAATCGACGCCGGTAACAATGTTGTTATCATGCTGACTCCTAGCGATCATCCGAAACTAGGTAACCGCCCCCGGCAGGTCAACACTCCCTCACTGAATTGACCCATTTTACCGACTGGAGGTTGATGCCTACTGTGCGTAATCTAGTGCCTTTGAAACAATCGGATTTCGCACGCGTACGCAGCAGCGTGTGTCTCGCGCTTCACCAAGACGCGCCTTAACCCAATAAAAACACGGATAGAACATGCTAAAACGTTATCTGGTCGACGAAGTCACCGACACCCGCGCTTCGCGCAAACAGGCTTTCAAACTATTTGCTGATGCTGAAAACTGGTCAAGCTGGTGCTCGGTTGTCCGCCACGCTCGGTTACTCAACGGCGGCTGGCGCCCCGGCGCCCTGTTGCTGTTTGTGGCCGACTTGCCTCGCCTGCCCCCCGCGCCTGTGGTAGTGAAGGTGCTGGAGTACAAAGAGAACGAACGCATCACTTGGGGCCTGCAGCTACCTTTTGCCCGCGTCATCCACCGCTTCACTTTTATCGACGACGAACAAGGCGGGTGTCGGGTACACCAGGAAGAATGGAGCGAAGGCCTAATGACCTTGCTGACCTGGCCCGCCGGCAAACTGATTCATCGTTTCGATACGCGCTTCGCAGCAGAATACGCGGCTATGTTCTGATTTTCCCCGCCGTACGATATTTGAATACCGATACTTGAGCATCAGGCCTGCGCTTTTGCCAACCTCTTGAACGTTGACCGGACACACCATGACCCATCGATTGTTTAATGCCTATTGCCGGGCTGTACTGGCACACCCTGTTTTCTGGCTAGTGCTACTGGTGCTCATATGCGGCATTGCCGGAACCCAAGCCCGCAATTTCAAGATCGACGCGTCAGCGGATTCCATGGTGTTGGAAAATGACTCGGCACTGCAGTATTACCGCAAAATCGCCAAACAATATGGCGGCAGTGATTTCCTCGTCATTACCTATAGCCCTAAAGACAAACCGTTATTCGAGCAGAGCAGCTTGGAACACCTGCAATCCTTACAGCAGGCTCTCAAAAAGGTAAACCGCGTCAGTTCGGTCTACAGCATGTTGGATGTGCCCTTGCTGTTCAGCCCTCAGGTGGAATTCAGTGACCTAGCCAATGAATATCGCACCCTCACTAGCGAAGGCGTAGACCTATCGTTGGCTGAGAAAGAGTTCACCGATAAAAACCCGCTCTACGAAGACCTGCTGGTCAGCGATGACGGCAACACCACCGCCCTGCTGGTGAGCTTCGAACGGGATCAGAAATATTTCGACCTGCTTTACAAGCGCAACGATCTGCGTGACCTGGAAGACAACGGCGCACTGGATGAACAAGGCCAGCAAGAGCTAGCAGCTGCCAGCCGTGCCTTCAGCGACTACAGCAGCCAGATTCAGCAACGCACTGCCGGTGAAATCGACCAGGTACGCAACATCATGGATGGCTACCGGAACGAGGCCAACCTGTTCCTCGGTGGCGTCCCCATGATTACCACCGACTTAGTGCGCTTTATTCGTTCAGATTTAAAAGTGTTCGGCGTTGGTGTACTGGTTTTCCTCATCCTTACCCTATTCCTGATCTTCCGCCGCCCCCGTTGGGTGATCGTGCCGCTGGCCTGCTGTGGCGTCACCGTACTAACCGTTACTGGCTGGCTGGGCTGGGTGGACTGGAAAGTGTCCGTCATCAGTAGCAACTATATTTCCTTGCTGCTGATCATCACCATGTCCATCACCATTCACCTCACCGTGCGCTTTCGTGAGCTGCACGAAGAAAATCCGCAGGCTAGCCAAAAATGGCTGATTCGCGAAACCGCCGCTCACATGATGCGCCCCAGCATTTATATGATCTTAACCACCATGGTGGGCTTCTCCTCACTGGTGATCAGCGGCATTCGCCCGGTGATTGACTTCGGCTGGATGATGACCCTGGGGCTGGGCATATCGCTAATCGTCTGCTTTCTTGTATTCCCAGCTCTGCTGGCACCGCTGGCAGCCGGCACCCCTCGACAAGGCCGTGACATCAGCCGCGAGCTAACCCTAGCCTTTGCCGGCTTTACCGAACGCCACCGCCCGCTGTTGCTATTGCTTGCCTTGGGTGTAATCGCCACTTCCCTGTGGGGAATAAGCCGCCTCACCGTGGAAAACCGGTTTATTGATTACTTCCAGAAAGACACGGAAATTTACCAGGGCATGCTGCAGATTGATCGCAAGCTAGGCGGCACCACTCCGCTGGATATCGTTATCGATGCGCCCAAAACCACAGCGGCGCAGAACGCCGCACTGGGGCAACCCGCCACCGGTTGGGATGGCGCCAGCGTAGACGACGAGATCAGCGACCCGTTTGCATCTGATAGCGCTAACGAGGTGGATAACACAGCCCCCTTCGCAGACAGCGACCCGTTCGCCACAGACAGTGCCGATCCGTTTGCCGACAGCGATCCTTTTGTCACCGAATCCGGCGCAGACCCCTTCGCCTCTACACCAGAGAAAGCCAAACCTAACCCGCTCAAAGGAGCCTACTGGTTTACCCCTGCCCGGCTGGGCCAGCTAGTAGATATTCAGAATTATCTAGAGTCTCTACCAGAAACCGGCAAAGTGCTCTCCATTGCTACTACCTACGAGGTAGCAGAAAAACTCAATGGGCGCCCACTCAGCTATGTGCAGCTAATGCTGCTAGCCAGTTTTATTCCGGAGGACTTACGCAGCCAGCTAGTTAAACCCTACCTGTCCGACGACGGTAACCAGGTACGCATTAGCATACGGGTGATCGATTCCGACAAGAATCTGAACCGCAACCAATTGTTGGCGAAAATCCGCTCCGATCTGGAAAACAACTTCGGCTTGCAGCCGGAACAGGTACACCTCACAGGCGCCATGGTGCTCTACAACAATATGCTGCAAAGCCTGTTCGACTCACAGATTAAAACGTTGGGTTACGTTTTTGCGGCTATCCTGTTCATGCTATTACTCCTGTTCCGCAGCCTCCCCGTGGCTCTGATCAGCATGGTTCCCAGCCTGATCTCCGCCTCCCTGGTGCTAGGTTTGATGGGCTGGATCGGCCTGCCGCTGGATTTAATGACCATTACCATTACCGCCATCTCCATTGGCATCGCCGTGGATGACACCATTCACTACATTCATCGCTTCCATGAAGAGCTGCCAAAAGACCACGACTACGTGGCCACCATGAAGCGCTGTCATGGCTCCATTGGCAAAGCCATGTACTACACTTCGCTTACCATCATTGCCGGCTTCTCCATCCTGGCCCTATCCAGCTTCAACCCCACCGTTTACTTCGGCCTGCTCACCGGCCTGGCGATGCTGGTCGCCCTGCTTAGCAACCTGACCCTGCTACCCGCTTTGCTGATTACAGTAAAACCGAAACTGAAAGCTGGCTAAAACCCCGGCGCCCATCACGGGAGCTTGCCTGCAAGCGATTACCACCATCGGTGATCGCTGACAGGCAAGCCTCTCTACCCTTCATATCCTTTTATATCCCTGCACACCCCACGGTGAGGAGCAAATGGCACATGGCCATCACCTCCAAGGCGGCAACATTATTATCCTATATTTTTCGCCTACAAATGGCAGAATGCCATTGGTAGGCACCGGGCGGGGGCCCGGCACACAACTGAGGGAAAGGGGATATCAGAATGTTTTATATTTCAGGCGCCAGAGTAGCACTCTGGTCGGCCGCATTGCTTTGCGTACAACTCATCGGCTGCACCGGCACCCACTACATACCGGACCAAGGACAACTCGCCAGCCCAGCACCGGCACCTGAGGCACTGAACAGCTTCTCCGGCCAAGCAGATATCCATCTAAACTTGCCCGGAGGCTATGCCTCACCCAGCGTTCGCCAATACCCTAGCGAGGTTGCCACCGCGGAAGTGAATCGTTGGTTTGCTAAATCAGGGCAAGACCTCACCGTTAGCATCCGTAACGACAACAACAAAGATAGCGGCTCAGTAACTCTCCTCGCCTACCTTCTAACGCTTGGCATCCTACCTTCCTGGGTTAACACCAAAGGTGAAACCGTTATGGAAGTGAAAGCCGGAAACCAGGTGCTATTTGAAAATCGAGAGCCTGTTGCGTATCGGTCATCCCTCGCCATGCTACCCACCGCCTATATATTCGGCAGCCCGGGTAAAACACAATACAAAGTCATGGCCGATGACCAGCTCAATCGCCACAAGCAAGCCCTGCAGCAATATATCCAAATACAGCAGGCAGACTATGAAAACGTAGTCTCTGCGGGCAGCGTAGACGCCTACCGCCAATATTTAAAAAATAACCCGGACTCCTTCTTCCGTATGGAAACCCTGCGTCGTCTGGCAGAATTGGCGCCCAGCAGCCATGCTCTCTCCTACCATCGCGACAATATTGCTTTAGACAACGCTTACATCGTTTATCTGCCCGATGAATACGACATCTGGTTCCTCGGCCCGCAAGACATGAAGGTCTACGACGTGTTGCGACTATCCCATGACGAAGACAACCCCTTGCTGGCCTCACGCATCCGCGCTGCCAACCAGCCCTACAAAGTATTCAACAGTGACGAAATCGCCTTGCTCAAGGAAGGCGGCCTGCCCTCTAGCCTTATCGCTGCCATGATTGATGCCAGCGCCAGTGCCCAAGCCGGCTCGGCCCGGCCCGCGGTTGCCAGTACCAACGCGGCCGCAGCCAATACACCAGCAGGCCCCGCGGGCCAGAACGGCATGAATGATATTGTCGCCCAATGCGCCAAGCGTTACGCCGCGTTTAAAGCCTGCGATCAGATACCCTCTTTCGGCGCCAACGTGTGTCGTAGCCAGGTGAAAAAGAAATACTCCCACATGGCCTGCGAACTGGTTCAGTAAGCAAAACCTCGTAAGAGCAGGCCCAGCAACCGCCTACATCTCTTTCGTTAACCACTGCACGGATGAACAGTATATTGAGCGTCCGGGTAGCCCACAGGCCTTCATTACTGTGACCCCAGGAAAGCCTGCCGATTGATCTCCGCGCCCCAAGGACGGGGCGGGGCTCCCCGGACCCCTTTCTTAAAAGCAGGCACGCGCATGTGTGTGCTTTGCAGGAGCAGTGGCTCCACCGCGAATACGAGCTACCCCTTCTCCAAGCAAAGAAAAACCCAGCCGAGCCCCTCTACAACAAAGGCCCGAACCGGGGTTTCTGATGGACTAGCCGCCAGCGGCATACTGCCGCCGGCCTGGCTTATTTGGCATTCATAATATCGGCCAACTCACTAAGATCCTTGATCACGTAATCCGGCTTCTTGGCTAATGGATACAGCGCTTTACCCGGCCGATCCACAAAAGCCGTTTGCAAGCCTGCCTCTTTTGCGCCAGCCACGTCCCAGCCATGGGCCGCCACCATCAAGGCTTCTTCTGGCTTCACACCCAACTGTTCAAGTACCCACTCATAAGCGCGCAAGTCCGGCTTGTACACCTTGATGTCCTCGATGCTATAGCGGGCATCAAAGAAGTCCGTCAGCCCCGCATTCTCAAACTGAGTCTTCACCCCGTTGTTAGACGAGTTGGTGAGGCTAACGATCTTGAAGCCTTGCTCGTTCAATGCCGTCAGCCCCGGCTTCACATCAG
Source organism: Alcanivorax sp. 97CO-5 (assembly GCF_000524665.1). Taxonomy (NCBI): domain Bacteria; kingdom Pseudomonadati; phylum Pseudomonadota; class Gammaproteobacteria; order Oceanospirillales; family Alcanivoracaceae; genus Alcanivorax; species Alcanivorax sp. 97CO-5. The sequence continues at coordinate 75,501 of NZ_KI965898.1, read as the reverse complement.
GATGCGGCGGCAGGCTGAGAATGGTGGACACAATGGCGTCCTCCGCCTTTTCTTCACTCAAGGTAATATCGTTGTTCTCTGCCACCATCAGCAGCGAGGCAACGCCGATCTGGCCAAAGTCGTGGTATTGCCCGGTTACCGTGGTAACCAGGGAGTTGTGCAACATGGTCGAAAACCACAACGGCAACAGCTCTTCATTGCCACCCAGCGCGTCACCCACCGAAGACCGCATGGACTCCAAATCCAGTAGGGTTTCGTTCACATCAAAAATGATGACCTTGGGCTTAGGCGGTTCACCGCCTACCGTAGCGCCTTGCGGGGTCGTGTCAGCCATGGCGTTGCCTCCAAGAAAGAAAAGGACCACAAAAAGGGGGAATGTCTTTAACCGGCATCGGGGCATAAAAGGTACCTCAGGGGGGAGTCAATGCATGTGCTGCCAAGCCAGCAAATTTAAGGCCAGCCTGTGTTGTGGGAGGGGCCTTCGCAAGGAAAGTTCCCGAGATTGGCTGATACCTCCCTAACCCACAGCAAAGCTGACCGTCGTAACGAAGGCACTGCCGCAATCGCCCTACACTTCTGGCGTCTCCAGCTCCTGCATCACATAACCCACCTCATCCATCTTCTCGGTCAGCACCTGCTGGGCATCAAAAAGGCCACGGTTATAGAAATGCGGCCCCAGCTCCGTGGCAAAAAAATCAATCAAGAACTCCGCCTCGAACCCGCCGATTTCCTGCTGGAGTTCGTCTTCAAAGTACGCTTTTATCTTGCTGACCATGCGGGCTTTTTGGTCTTGGCTGAAGGTGATTTCTGTCATGCTTTACTCATTGCCGAAGAGGCTTTCGATGCACGGGCAAGAGCAGCCGTTAGCTCCTCACTCATCACTCGTGGCTTTCCAACGCCCTGAGTCCACTTTACCGACTAAACACTAGGGCGCATTTCGCTCGGAAGGCGTTGTTTTGAAATCCCGAACCATCTTGTGCGGATCGACCTCATCAGCATACGCTTTCGCGGCTTGAGCCCACCAGATTAGTTGATTGAACGTTCTACCCAAATAATCGAACCAGGATTCCTTATCCTCACCCGCCTGTAGCGCGCCATTTTCGGCGAAGACGTCTTGTGCTTTCGGCACATGAATCATCGCAGAAACAGGAAGGCAGCCCAGTTCCGAGAGAAATGTACGCATACCGACAGCCGCACGCATTCCGCCCCACTGGCCGGCTGAATAGGTAACGATTGCACTGGGCTTATAGGAAAAGAGCGAACTGCCAAAGTGGTTGAGCAAATTCGCTAACGCTGGACTCATGGAGTGGTTATATTCCGGGCTGACCATGATATAACCATCGGCAGAGGCTATTTTTTCGGCCAGCGTATTGAGTGCCGGCGGCGCCTTGCTCTTCAGGTAAGAAAAATGCGGCTTAAACACCGCCTCCATGGGGTAATCCAGCGCATCAATCAACTCCACCTCATGCCCCGCACATCGCTCATTCAGGCACTCAAGGCAGGCCTTCGCCACCCTCTCTCCCAAGCGAGCAGGCTTAGGCGGACTACTATCACGAACCGTGCCCAAAAAAATCAGGAATTTCATTGATACGACTCCCTCTATTGAATCATCGGGGCCAACTCTTACCATCGCCCCCCTAAAGCACGGGGTAAGGCCTGACCCATTGATCTCTTGCATCGTCTAATTTATGCGCACCCTGTTGTTGCAAAGAGGAGTGCCCAAGAGCTGAAACGGGGTTCTCTTTTCCCGAAGAACGACCTGCTACTGTACGCCATTTACCTTTAGTGTCAGTAGTCTGACGTTCTCCCCCCTATACAGTTACGCAGAAGAGATAAAGGCCTTCGTTTTCTAGAAGGGCTAGGGGGGGGGGAAATAGATACTGGTTGATCTAGAAAATCCCTAGATGTGCCGTAAGAGGTGAGATTTACATTTTCAACTGTTATGACTTTACTAGAGCTGTTCGTGAAATAGATTTCCTCGACCTCTTCAATTTGGTCATTAAACTTCCTGTCTTTCCATGAAATCTTTACTTTCTTACCTTAATGGACACGCCAGCTTAATGTATCATTATTCAAATTCGCATATTGAAAGATAAAAACCAATAAATCAGCTAGTTACAAGCTTCCCCGCTAGCGCATTACTCAATATTTTGCCTTCTTCTTTTGCCTGAACCAATACAACGGTACAGAAAGCTCGCCCACAAAAAAACCGCGCAGTTGCGCGGCTTTTTTGTGTCGAGAGTGTAGTACGTACTACGCGCTCTTTTCAGCGATCTTCTGTTTCCAGATGACCGGACCGGTTTTGTGTACCGATTCGCCGGTGGAATCTACCGCCACGGTGACGGGCATGTCTTCCACTTCGAATTCGTAGATGGCTTCCATACCCAGATCTTCAAACGCCGCTACGCGGGATTTGCGGATGGCTTTGGAGACCAAGTAGGCAGCGCCGCCCACCGCCATGAGGTATACGGCCTTGTTGTCCTTGATGGCTTCGATAGCGGTGTCGCCACGTTCGGCTTTACCCACCATGCCGATCAGGCCGGTTTCTTCCAGCATGGTGCGGGTGAACTTGTCCATGCGAGTGGCGGTGGTAGGGCCTGCTGGCCCGACCACTTCATCACCCACCGGATCCACCGGACCTACGTAGTAAATAAAGCGGTTAGTGAAGTCCACGGGCAGCTTTTCGCCTTTGGAAATCATGTCCACCATACGCTTGTGGGCGGCATCTCGGCCGGTGAGCAGCTTGCCAGACAGCAGCAAGGTGTCGCCCGGTTCCCAGGTCTGCACTTCTTCCGGGGTCACCGTGTCCAGGTTCACGCGCTTGGCGCCTTCGTCATTACCCCAGGCGATGTCCGGCCATTCTTCCAGATCCGGGGCTTTCAGGTCTGCCGGGCCGGAGCCATCGAGAATGAAGTGGGCGTGGCGGGTCGCCGCACAGTTGGGGATCAGCGCCACAGGCTTGTTGGCCGCATGGGTGGGGTAATCCACCACTTTCACGTCCAGTACGGTGGTCAAGCCACCTAGGCCCTGGGCGCCCACACCGAGGGCATTCACTTTTTCGAACAGTTCCAGGCGCAGCTCTTCAGAGCGGGTTTGGGCACCACGGGCCTGTAGCTCGTGGATGTCGATGGGGTCCATGAGGGATTCTTTGGCGATCAGCATGGCTTTCTCGGCAGTGCCGCCGATACCAATACCGAGCATGCCCGGCGGGCACCAACCGGCGCCCATCTTGGGAATCTGTTCCAGCACCCAGTCCACCACGGAATCAGACGGGTTGAGCATGGCGAATTTGGATTTGGCTTCGGAACCACCACCTTTGGCCGCCACGTCGATTTCCAGAGTGTCGCCGGGAACGATGGAATAGTTAATCACCGCAGGGGTGTTGTCCTTGGTGTTGGCGCGTTTGCCGTCCGGGTCCGCCAGCACCGAGGCACGCAGGACATTATCCGGATGGTTGTAGGCGCGGCGCACCCCTTCGTTAATCATGTCATCCAGGCTCATGTCGCCTTCGATAGTGACATTCATGCCCACTTTGGCGAACACGGTTACGATACCGGTGTCTTGGCAGATGGGCCGGCGGCCCATGGCCGCCATGCGGGAGTTAACCAGGATCTGCGCCATGGCGTCCTTGGCTGCCTTGCTCTCTTCCTTTTCATAGGCTTCTTTCACCGCGCGGATGAAATCCACCGGGTGGTAGTAAGAGATGTACTGCAAGGCATCTGCCACGCTCTGAATCAGGTCATCCTGGCGAATCACCGTCATGGGATTACTCCTGCTGGGAAAATAGGGGCGCGTAGTATAGCGCAGAGTATGAAGGGGGCGAAAATCAACGGTGGGAACGCCAGGATTAGCCGCCCCCCTGCCACTCGCCTCATTAACGCAGTGTCTTCATTCGCACTGGGTATTATTAAGCAACCGAATCAGATGGTGATTGACCGCTTCTGGCTGCTCCAGGTGCAGAAAATGCCCGGCATTGGGCAGTACCTGAAGCTCCACGCCGCCACTGAAGTCACTTTCAACAAGGGTATGTTCCAGCAGCTTGGGGCTCATGCAACCATCGTTTTCGCCGATTAAAATTTGGGTAGGCGTAGCGATATTCAAGCCTAACCAACCCCTAACCTGACGGTGTTCTTTTTTCCACACTTTGAATAATGACCGATACCAAGACAACGCAGCGGGAATTACCCCCGGTTCAGCCAAGGTGTGCTTGGCATTGTCCAGATAAAGCCCCGGCTCCCAATCCGGCGACCAGCGTTGCCATAACGTTGTCACGCCATCCAGATCACCTCGCTGGAGCCAGGCCTCCGGTGCCAGCGGCAGCTGGAAAAACTGCATGTAGCCGCTCAATAACACCTGTTCCGGTACCTTTAGCAGGGCTTGGGGAATGCGACGGACCGGCGGAATAGCCAAGGCACTGAACGAACAGAAAGTCTCCGGAGATTGAGCACAGGCCAGATAACCCACCACGGCGCCCCAGTCATGGCCGATTAAATGCACACGCCCCCCTAACTGGGCGGCAAACACCATCAGGTCATCCACAGCGGCATACAGGGAACAGTCGCCATTGCCCGGCTGGCAGCCGGGGGAGTAACCGCGCAGAGCCGGTGCGATAGCCGTATACCCCGCATCCGCCAAGGCATTAATCTGCACCGCCCAGTTTTCGTAGGTATCGGGAAAACCGTGTAGCAAAATAACCGGCTCGCCATTACCGGCCATCAAGGCAGGAAAACGCAGATCACCATTGACCAGCTCAACCTGTTTCATCACGTTACCTCAAAGTGCGTGGAACGGGGGCCATCGTCATCATTATTGCCCTCTTCCACCAGAATTCTGTCCACCTGTGCCAAGGCCGGGCCTTGATGCATGGCATTGAGCATGTCGTCCACTGCATCGGCTTCGCCCTCTAGCAGAGCCTCCACCCGGCCATCAGCACAGTTACGAACCCAACCCGTGAGGTTGCGACGGGTGGCTTCCTGCCGGGCCCAGGCCCGGTAGCCTACACCCTGCACAATGCCACTCACCAGTACATGCTTCGTCGTCATGGTTCTCCCCGTGGTCAATCGTTGCGGCCCTGTTGCTCAGGGTGCCGCTCTTTCTCTGCGGATGGAGCACTGAACAATGCATCCAGACTAATATCCAAGGGCGCCATCATGCCTTCGCGGGCCTCATCCATGCGTGACTTTAATGCTTGCTCCCATGGTAATGACTCGGGCTGTTGCCTAACCCTTAGCTGGGTATGCGCTGGCCAAGGCAGCATGGCTACCAATTGGCCCAGCGATATATTACGCAGATCGCGGCTGAGGATGTAGCCGCCCTCGTCAGTGCGTCGGATTAAATTTGCGTTCACTAATAGATTGCGAAATTCATCCCATTGGCTGATACCCGATTCCTGCATCACTTGACGAACTTCTTTGCTGCGCAGCACCTTGCCGCTCTGTTGACGCTGCCAGAAAACATTAAGCAAACGCACCAGGGCATGCATGCGTGGCACCTGGCGCTGGTGCTCCTGAAACACCACTAATGCCCGCACCAGTTCCGCACCACCGAGCACAATGGTCCAGGAAATATAAATCCACAGCAGAAATACCGGCACGGCAGCGAAGGCGCCATACACCACCTGGTAACTGGGAGCCTGTTTGATAAAAAAGGTAAAGGCCCCTTTCGCCAATTCGAACAATAGCGCCGCCATCGCCGCCCCTAACACGCCTTGGCGAAACGGAACCGTGGTGTTGGGCACCACCGTGTACATAAGTGTCAGCATGGCGGTGGTGAACAGGAACGGCAGCACAGCCAGCCACAATCGCACCCCGCCCAGATAACTGACCGTGTCACTGAAAATAGCCTGCGAGGTGAGATAGGAAGTGATCGCCAGACCCAGACCCAGGCAAATCGGGCCCAGTGACAACAGAGCCCAATACATCAACAAGCTGACCAACCCTTTACGCGGCGTCTGCACTTTCCATATACGGTTCAGGGTTTGCTCGACGGTACTTAGCATTAAAACTGACGTCACTACCAAGAACACAATGCCCAGCACGGTGAGGTTGGTGGCCTGTTTGGCGAAGGACTGCAGGTGATCGAGCAGCATGTTGCCCGCCGAGGGAACAAAATACTCAAACGCCCACTCTTGGAGTTGGGCGCTCTTGCCTTGCAGCGCGGGCACGGAGGAAAGCACCACAAAACTCACCGTCATCACGGGAACGATGGCAAACAATGTGGTGTAGGTTAGCGCCGCAGCACTCTGCCGGCAGCCATCTTCATTAAACTGGCGCACCAGCAGCACAAAAAATGCCTTAATGGAATTGAATCGGGCCTGCACTGGAATTACCGGCTGTTCATTCTCCATACACTTCGCATCCTTTCTCATTGACCCTACCCTTGCCACCACCCCTGTGCAGCTTACAATGACAGCGTTACGACACAGGATATGCAATCTCATGAGCGACTACACTATCTTCCACAATCCACGCTGCTCCAAATCGCGGCAGACTCTGGCGTTACTGGAAGAAAGGGGTATTACCCCCATCATCGTAAAGTATCTGGACGATATTCCCGATGCCGCCACCCTGAAGAGTCTCATCACCAAGCTGGGATTCACCCGTGCCCATGACCTGGTACGCAACAAGGAGGCGGATTACAAAACCGCAGGACTCACCGCGCAGAGCAACGATGACGATGTGATTACCGCCATGACTCAGTACCCAAAACTGATTGAGCGCCCCATCGTCGTTAAAGGGGATCAGGCCGTTCTCGGCCGCCCACCGGAAAACGCCCTGACGTTATTGGACTAAATCGCCCATGACCGATTATGTACTGGTGCTTTATTACAGCCGCAACGGCAGCGTTGCCAACCTGGCACAACAGGTGGCTCGCGGTATTGAAAGCACCGCAATGGAAGCCCGCCTGCGCACCGTTCCCGCGGTATCTGCTAACTGCAAAGCCAGTGAACCGGCAATCCCGGATCAGGGTGCGCCCTACGCCACACTGGATGATCTGGCCGGGTGTCAGGGTCTGGCTCTGGGCTCCCCCACCCGTTTTGGCAATATGGCCGCGCCGCTGAAATATTTCATTGATCAGACCAGCGAGCTGTGGATGAACGGCTCCCTGATCGGCAAGCCTGCGGGCGTCTTTAGTGCCACCGGCAGCTTGCACGGCGGTCAGGAAAGCACGCTGCTTTCCATGATGACGCCTTTATTGCACCACGGTATGGTGCTGGCCGGTGTTCCTTACTCCGAAGCCGCCTTGCTGGATACCCAAAGCGGTGGCACACCCTACGGTCCCACCCATGTTTCCGGCAGCCAGGGCGACCCGGCACTGACCGAACACGAAATCACCCTGGCACGTGCACTGGGCAAACGCCTGGCGTTATTGGCCCGCCAACTGAAGGCTTGATGATGAACCTCGTTTTACTTCGTATTAGCTACGCCCTGCTTTTGCTTGTCGGCATCAGTGGCCTGTTCACTCTGGCGCCGCCAGATGCCCATATCGCTTCCAGTGTGATCATTGCACTAGTGTTGTACCTGCCGCTGTTCCTCATGATTCCTGCAGTGATTAGCGGGAACCGTCGCCAAGCCACTTGGCTGTGCTTCCTAATACTGTTTTATTTCTGTGGTTATGCGATCCAGCTTCTGGATCCACCCCCGGTCCGTACCCTAGCCATAGTCAAAACTACACTCACCGTCATGGTCTTTGTGTTTGCCGCGCTGCAAATTCGTCAGGGCCAGAATGCTGATTGATGAACGTCTGGAAGTAGAAACACCAGAAGGTGCCATGCTCAGCCTGTCGCTGGCCGGGCCGGTGCCTCGGGCACTGGCCTACGCCATCGACTTGGCCATTCGGCTGGTGATCTACGGAGCGCTTGCCGCTATATTGGCAGCCCTGGGCAAGGCCGGCATGGGGCTGCTGCTGATTCTGGCCTTCGTGCTGGAATGGTTTTACCCCACCCTGTTTGAGGCCTTTCGTCACGGACAAACTCCCGGTAAAAAAGCCATGGGCATTGTGGTGGTCCACGCTAACGGCAGCCCCTTGAGCTTCAACGGCAGCCTGATTCGCAACCTGTTGCGCACCGCCGACGCCTTTCCCCTGTTCTACCTACTCGGGTTTGTCTGCACCCTGATGAGCCCTCGTTATCAGCGGCTTGGTGACATGGCCGCCAATACATTGGTTATCCACGTGGAAGAGACGCCCGCAATCAGCGAGCATCGCCGTGGCGAAAGCCAGGCCCCGGACTGGCCGTTGAATCGTGATGATCAGCTAGCCTTGCTGGCATTCTATGAGCGCCATGAACAATTTTCTGACGCTCGCCAGCAAGAGCTGGCATTGCTGGTTTACCCTGAATTGACACCGGCCCAAGCATTACAACGCCTAAAGGCCGTCAGCCGCTATCTGGTGGAGGGCCCAGCATGAAACAGGCCCGCTTTGAACAACAATATCGTTCGCAATGGCAGGCACTGGAGAACCAGCTGGAGCAGCTTGAATCACTGCACGTAAGCAAGAAGAACACGCTGCCCCTGAATACCTTCGTTACCGACTACCGCAAGCTTTGCCATCAACTGGCCCTAGCCCGCGAAAGGGGCTACAGCGTTCAGCTGCAACAGTTCCTCAACAACCTGATGCTCCGCGCCCATCGTCAACTGTATCGCTACAACCCCTCACTAGCGGATCGTATCGGTACCTTCATCGCCAGCGACTTCCCCCAAGCAGTCCGCCGCCAGTGGCGCTGGCATCTGGTCAGCGCCCTGACCTTCGTGCTGTCTATGGCGTTGGTATGGGCACTGGTGCATCAACAACCCGAAATGATCTACTCCGTGGTGGACGAAGCCAGCATTACCAGCCTGGAAAGCATGTACCAGCCGGATAACCAGGCGGGCATGAAGAGCGAGCGCAGCGGCGATGACGATGTAATGATGTTCGGCCATTATATCCAGAACAATATCGGCATCGCCTTCCGTACCTTCGCCAGCGGCTTGCTGTTAGGCGTAGGCGCGCTGGTGGTGATGCTGTTCAACGGCAGCTTCTTTGGCGCCGCCGCCGGGCACTTAATCAACGTGGGTGCCCAAGAACCCTTCTTCACCTTTGTGATTGCCCACGGCGCCCCAGAGCTTACCGCCATTGTGCTAGCCGGTGGCGCGGGGCTACGGCTTGGCTGGGCCATTATTGCTCCCGGCCCCTGGTCGCGGTTGGACGCCCTGCGCCTGGCGGCCCGGGATGCGCTGCCCACCATGTACGGAGTGTTTGCTCTGTTACTGCTGGCGGCCTTTATTGAAGCGTTCTGGTCACCACGGGACCTGGCGGCGGCTATCAAATACAGCGTGGGCGCAGCCTGCTGGGTCCTTTTGTATCTGTATCTTTTCTTCGGGGGGCGGGATGGAACTCGAGAAGGCTAGCGCTCGTCTAGCGCCGCGCACCCCCTGGCAGGCAACAGATCTGGGCACGCAGTTCTACCGCCATTGGGCCGGGCCCATTACCGCTGTGTGGCTGCTATTTACCGCGGTGCCGTATGCCCTACTGCTAACACTGGCCGCGGTGGACAACAGCCTCTGGCCGCTCTTCGTATTCTGGTGGCTCAAGCCCCTGTGGGAGCGGCCTCTGTTGGCCTTTTACAGCCATGCCCTGTTTGGAGAAACCCTCACCCTAAAAGCCTTGCTTAAACGCTGGCCCAGTTACGCCCTGCCCGGACTGGCCGGCCAGCTCACTTGGCGACGCCTGAGCCCCCTGCGCAGTTTCAATGCCTGCGTGTGGCAACTTGAACAAGTGAAAGGAGACACCGCCAGCCAGCGACTCAAAGTACTCAACAGCTACCCGTCCAATCGGGGCGGCATGCTGACCCTGCTGATACTGCACCTGGAACAGTTCATGACCTTCGGGCTAATGGCGTTGCTGTACATGCTGGTGCCCTGGCAATTCAACCTGGAGTTTAGTGATTGGTTCTATGAACAAAGCGCATTACAACTGGCTATCTCCGGGCTGTGTTTCTATCTGGTGCTGTGTGTCACCGAGCCCCTCTATGTAGCCTGTGGCTTTGCCCTCTACTTGAACAAGCGCACCTGGCTGGAGGGCTGGGACCTGCAACTCGGACTCTCCCGGCTGGGAGAACGCCGCCGCGCGGCCAAAAATATCATCGCCACCCTGCTGGTATTGATGTTGGCGGCACCGTTTATGGAACCCGCTCAGGCGCAAACAGCCGCCTCAAGCACCACAACCAGCGAACAACAACAAGTGATCGAACTGCTGGCCAGTCCAGACTTCATGCCCCTGGAAGAGCACACCGAACGGCAGTGGATAAACCGGGATAACAGTGACTCCGAAAGCTGGATGGAAAAACTCTGGGAGTTTCTGTTCGATATCCTGGACGGTGATAAAGTCGATACGTCCAGCGCCCCCGTGAATATTCCTGATGCCCTGTTATGGGCGATTTTCTGGACACTGTTTGTGGCACTGGCGCTGTGGTTGATCGTCAAGGTTGCCAACCAGTTCGGCCTGCGCAAGCATCACTCAGACAAACGCCCGGTCATTCCCACCCACGTGGCCGGGCTGGATATTCGTAACCGCAGCCTGCCTAAAAACCTGAACCGGGCCGTAGAAGAGGCACTCAAGGCTGGAGATACCCGCGCCGCTCTCGCCGTACTGATGCGTGCCACCCTGGCCGGTGTTCTGGCACGCTACCCGGTGCCACTGGCAGCAGGCAGCACCGAGCAGCAATGCCTGCGCACCCTGCAACAGCAGCACGGCAACCCACTACCCATTGACTACCTGCAACGCCTTACCCAGGCTTGGATCAGCACCGCCTGGGCCCACCGTCCGGTCAGTGACGAACAGGTCCGCACGCTGGCACAGCACTGGCAGCAAATGGATCCGCTGGAGGCAGACCATGGGTAAAACCGCCCGGCTGCGCCGCGCTTTTCCCTGGCTACTGGCTGCCCTGTTGCTTGCCATGGTCTCTGGCTACTACGCCCTCACTGAGCCAGTCACCTACATGAAACGGGTGGCGCCGGACAGCAGCATTACCCGCAACCCCTATAGCGCCGCCCAGCAATGGCTGGCACAACGGGGCCAGCCCTCTAAACGCATTCTCAGTGCCGCCGCCCTATTCCCATTGCCAGACACCCGCACCACCCTCGTGATCGATAAACACCGCGGCATGCTCACCTCTAACCAAGTTAACGCTCTGCTTGAGTGGGTGCAGGACGGCGGCAAGCTGGTAGTGGAGGCGCGCCCTCTTCCCGGCATACTCGAGGCATCTGACGCTAGCGCCAGCGACTGGCAAGATAACGATCCGTTGTTATTCGCGCTAGGCATCACCGTGTGGGACTCTCCGGTGCCCAGTGACGCTGGGCAAGAAGATGCAATACGCGATCTGCTCATGGCCCTGCCGACTTTTGTCGACAGCCCACTGCAATATTGTCTGCATAGCGACAACGAAGCACTCCGCGAAGATTGCGCACGGCTAGCCTGTGATGCCCCACCAGAACCCACACCGCTGACCTTGCATGTGAGTGACAACGAGCCAGATCGCCGGGTGCAATTATTCAGTGACTATGTGATTTGGCACGACAGCTGGGACGAGGAAGAAGGCAACGCCCCGCACCTGGAATGGCCGGTGGAAATCACCGGCTACGCAGATAATGATTACGGCAGCCAGCTGGTACAACTGAGCCTTGGCAGTGGGCAAATTTCCGTGCTAACCGATTTGAGCCTGTGGTCCAGCGAGCGGCTGCTCTACTTCGATCATGCCTGGCTGCTGGCCTGGCTTACCGGCGCAGAACCCGTGTGGTTTGTCCGCTCGGTGGCCATGCCGCCCCTGGCCCAGTGGCTGTGGCTAAAAGCCCCTGCGCTGGCGTTTGCCCTGCTAATCTTGCTGGTTCTGTGGCTATGGCATCGCATTCCTCGCCAGGGGCCACGGCAGCAAGCCCGCGAAGAAAGCCGCCGTGATTACCTGAAACACCTGCACGCCAGCGGTTACTTTCAGTGGCGCACCAACCAACAAATGGCCCTGCTGGCAGAGCTGCGCAAACAAGCAGAACAACAGCTGCTCCGTTTCCATCACCAACGCAATAAGGCTCTGGCGCTGGCGGCAAAAGCGCTGTCGGTGCCAGTAAAAGAACTGGACGCGGCACTACAGAGCCAAGCAGACACCCGAGACCGGTTCACGCAGCAGGTCTCATTATTACAATCGCTGAAAAATTGCCGTCACTGATGCCGGTTCCAGCGGTACAGTGGCGCGGACAACCACGCCAACGTCAGTTAAAACGTAAAAGGACAACAATATGAGCCAACCCGCCACCCTCGCCGATGCGGCCGCCTTGGCCCACGACATTGAAAGCCGGCTCAATCAGGTGCTGATTGGCCAACAACAGGTTGTCCGTGAAGTGCTCATCGCACTTATTTCCGGCGGCCACGTGCTTATCGAGGGCGTGCCCGGCTTAGGCAAAACCCTATTGGTACGCAGCCTGGGGCGGGTACTGGAGCTAGACTTTAACCGCATCCAGTTCACCCCGGACCTGATGCCCACCGACGTGACCGGCCACGCCATGTACGACCAAAAGACCGAGCAATTTCGCATCCGTCGCGGCCCGGCCTTTACCCAGCTACTGTTGGCGGATGAGATCAACCGGGCACCGGCAAAAACCCAAGCAGCCCTGTTGGAAGTGATGCAGGAGAGGCAAATCACCATCGAAGGCAAGGCCTTCACCCTCAGCGAACCCTACATGGTGCTCGCCACCCAGAACCCGCTAGACCAGGAGGGCACCTACCCGCTGCCAGAAGCGGAGCTGGACCGTTTTCTGTTCAAAGTGTTGATTGATTATCCGGCCCACGATGATGAAACCCGGCTGGTGAACATGGTGCTCGACGGCACCATCCGCGCCAGCCTGGATGTGGAAAGCCTAAGCCCGGCCACCGATGCGGTCGGCTTGCAGGCCATGAAAGCGCTCAGCAACGACGTACTGATCGACGCGCAAGTGCTGGACTATGCCCTGCGCATCGTCCGCGCTACTCGCGACTTCAACGGACTGACCCATGGCGCTAGCCCCCGGGCCAGTATTGCGCTGGCCCGGGCGGCCCGCGTTCATGCCATGTTCGAAGGCCGTGACTTCGTCACCCCAGACGACATCCAGCAGGTCGCTCGCCCCGTACTGCGCCATCGCATCCAACTCAGCGCCGACGCAGAAATCGAAGGGCAGACCCCGGAGACGGCACTGGCCCGCCTGCTGGACCAAGTGGAAGCACCGCGGCAATGAAGCCAGCCCCACGCCTGCTCCTCGCCGTGGCCCTCTGGGCCTTGAGCGCGATCTCGCTGCTGTTTTTTAGTAGCAACATCGCCAGCCTGCTGTGGTGGGCAGCCGGTGCTGTACTGGCGGCGTTCGCCCTGCTCGACTTGCTGCATGGCTGGCGCCGCCCGCCGCCAGCAGCACAGCGCATCGTCCCCAATGCCCTATCCGTTCAGCAGCCGCATCCCATCAAGGTACGCATCACCTCCGCCGATCTGCCCGCAACCGTCACCCTGGCAGACCATCACCCCGGCGACGACATGCTAACCGGTCTGCCCTGTCAGCTTGCCCGGGCCGAGAATGAGCTCACCGAATTCACCTACCATTACCGCCCCAGCCGACGTGGCCCGGTAAATTTCGGTGATCTGGAATTCTGGTTTCCCAGCCAGCTGGGCTTCTGGTCACTACGCAAAATTTGCCCGGCCCGTTGCACGGTGCCGGTCTACCCGGATTTTTCCCGCCTCAGCCAAACCCAGCTGGATGCCAACCATTCCTTTCTGCTCACCGGCACGCGGCTCAAACCTCGCCGTGGCGAAGGCATGGAGTTTCACCAATTACGCGAGTACCACCCTGGCGACAGCCTGCGGCAGATCGATTGGAAAGCCACTGCGCGCCGCCGCAGCTTGATCAGCCGGGAGTATCAGGATGAGCAAAATCAGCAAGTACTAATCATGCTCGATGGTGGCCGTCGGCTGGGCATGCCGGTGGGCAAACTCACCGGCTTCGACCATGCGCTGAATGCGTCACTGCTGCTAGCCTGGAGTGCGCTCAAACAAAAAGACAAAGCTGGCGCCATGTTGTTCTCCGGCGATCAACCTCGCTGGCTACCACCGGTACAGGGGCAAAATGGCATCAACCATTTGCTCAACGGGCTGTACGATTTGCATCCCAGCCGGCATGCCAGCGACTTCAGCCTGGCAGCGCGTCAGCTGGTGCGTCATAGCCGGCGAAGGGCGCTAGTGGTGCTGGTAACACGGCTGCAGCACGAAGACCGGGATGATCTGCTCAGCGCGGTTGGTTTAATGCGCCGCCATCATCTGGTGTTGATCGCCGATATGCTGCTGCCAGAGCAGGAAGCCCTCGCGCGCCAGCCGGTGGAAGATTTTGATCAGGCGTTAACCCTGTGTGCCGATGCCCAGGAACAAAAGCAACGCCAGCAGCTGCACACCCGCCTGCGCCACGCGGGCGCCTTGGTCACCAGCGCCACGCCCCAGAACATGCCCCAGCAGTTGAATCATTTATATCTGGCACTGAAACGCAGTGGCCGGCTTTAGTCGGATTACCGCCTACGAAAACAAGCACTGCAGCGCTTGCTGCAAAGATATGCCCTCGCGCCCATACGCCTGCGCCAGCACATCACACCAGCGGGCCGGCCGCTCAGGAAGACCTTCAGCCAACAAGCGCTCTGCTTTTGCTTTTACCTTCACCGCAAACGCCGTTTCATCGCCGCCCTCACCATTCAGGTTATCCAGAGATACTCGGAAGGTGTGCCCACAGGCAGCACAGAACAAGGCTTCAAGCGCCTGGGGGTAAACCTCTACCTGCACAAACTGCGCCTGTTGATCCGCGCTGCGGCCATCCGGTGCATACCAATAACCGTAGTCTTGTTGCTGACGGCGTACCGGGCCCGCCACGCACCAGTGGGCGATTTCGTGTAAGGCACTGCGGAAGTAATCGTGGGTATAGCAAATGCGATGAGGGGAACCGGGCAGGTACACAGGCTCAGCCGCGCCCCCTACTAACAGCGTGTCGTGGGAATGAAAAAAAGTCGCCCGGAACAGGGTTTCCAGATCACCACTGGCGTACACCTGCAAGGCAGTTTGCGGTATGGTAGCCGCCGTCTTGCGAACCTGATTCTGTTCTATTTCGTTCACCACACCCGTTCCGCTTACAACAGTGGCACCTGCCTATGTTATCCCGCCGTCAAGAGCTTGCCGCCCAACTCACCCTCGCATTGCCAATTCTGGGTGGGCAACTGGCACAAACGGCCAACGGCTTTGTGGACACCATGATGGCCGGCCGTGTTGGCGCCAATGATTTGGCGGCGGTGGCCGTGGGCGCCAGCATTTGGGTGCCCCTGTTCCTGTTCATGACCGGCGTACTGATGAGCGCCACCCCAATACTGTCGCGCCATCTCGGCGGCAAAGCTTATCACCGCATTAACCCCCTCGCCCAGCAGGGCCTCTGGTTGGCTCTTGTGCTAGGGGTTCTTTGCGCACTTATTCTACGCAGCATTGCTCCGTTATTGGTATGGATGGACGTGGATCCGGCGATCCGACCCATGGTCAGCGGCTACCTGGATGCGCTTAGCTGGGGCATGCCTGGCGCCGCCATTATGCTGGCGTTGCGCAGTTATACCGAGGCCATGAACCATACCCGGCCGGTGCTGCTAATCAGCGTAATCGGCCTAATGATCAACATCCCTAGTAACTATGTGCTGATCTACGGAAAACTGGGCTTCCCAGCCATGGGGGGAGTCGGCTGCGGTTGGGCCACCTCACTGGTAATGTGGTCCATGGCAATAATGATGATGGTCTATACCCATCGCCACCCGGTGTATCAGCATGCACCATTGAATCTGCGACAGCGGCATTTCGAGCGCGCCAATCTAGCCTACATGCTGCGGCTGGGCTTACCCGTAGGCCTGTCAATTTTCTTTGAGGTAAGTATCTTTGCGGTCATTGCCCTTCTCATCGGCAGCCTGGGGGCCCAGGTCGTCGCCAGCCACCAGATCGCGCTCAACTTCACCTCCCTGATTTTTATGGTGCCGCTGAGTTTCGCCCTGGCCGCCACCGTTCGGGTGGGTCACGCCCGAGGACGCAGCGATCAAAACGGTATTCGCGTGGCCGTGCAGGTGGCCATGGCAATCACCCTGGTGGTGGGCATCACCGCCGCCTCCAGTCTGGTGCTGGCCCGGCACTGGATTCCCCGTATTTATACCGACAACGGCTCGGTGATTGCACTCGCCAGCTACCTGTTGTTGTTCGCGGCCCTGTACCAGATCTCGGATGCATTGCAGGTTTGCGCCAACGGGTGCCTGCGCGGTTTCGAAGATACCGGCTGGCCCATGGTAATGACATTGCTGGCCTACTGGGGCATCGGCCTGCCCATCGGGTACGGCCTGGCATTAACTGATTGGTGGGTCGAGCCCATGGGCCCTGCCGGATTCTGGATCGGTCTGGTAGCGGGCTTGACCAGTGCCGCCGTCTTCCTTGGCTGGCGCTTGCGTTGGCGGCTCAAGCAACCGCTATCAGAGCCGGAAGTGTCAGCCTCTACCCCCTTCGCGTCCTGATCGAAAAGTTCGCTGTTCTTACAGTCTTTACACTCGAATGTCGCTGCGGCGCCACATTTACATTTCCTTTGCAGTTTGTTTGTAGATAATAACAATTCTCATTATTGTTGGCTTGTTTCTACATACTTATGACACCTTTCTCAATTACTTCACGCATTCTGGCTGCAGCTTTGGGTGGTTATGGCCTTGCGTCCCTGGCAGCCATGGCGCTGGCCGTGATATTACCAATGGCCCGCGATCAGGCCGTGATTATTGGCATCATGCTATCGCTCCTACTTTACTCTGCAGCAGCTATTTGGGCGTTTTGCGCACGTTCCAGCTGGCTGGCATGGGCCGGCATTCTCCTTCCTGGCCTGCTCTTTGGCGCCTTGTATTTATGGGGCACTGCCGTATGAATAAGTCATTCCGACAATCCATGGCCTGGCTACACACCTGGGCCGGCTTGTTACTTGGCTGGTTACTGGTGGCCATTTTTATTACTGGCACCAGCGCCTATTTCCGGGAAGAAATTACGCTGTGGATGCAGCCGGAAGTACATGATTCCACCCTGCAACCGGGTACGGTCGAGCTGGCGATGGCAGCCCTGAATGCCAAGGCGCCGGATGCCAAATCCTGGGACATCAACTTGCCGGGCCCCCGTCAGGCCGCCGTCGAGTTGCGCTGGCAACCCGCCAAACAGCCGAAAAACGGAGGCCGTCAGCGTGGCGAACAGATGCTCATGGATGCGGATAGCGGCGAGGTCGTTGCACCACGCGCCACCCGCGGCGGCAACTTTCTTTACCGTTTCCATTTTGAGCTGTACGGCATCGACCGCCTGTGGGCCCGATTGCTGGTCTGCCTGGCCACTATGTTCATGCTGATTGCCATTATCAGCGGGGTGATTACCCACAAGAAAATCTTCAAGGATTTCTTTACCTTCCGGCCGGGCAAGGGGCAGCGCTCCTGGCTGGACGCCCACAACGCTACCGCGGTACTCGCACTGCCCTACCATTTCATGATCACCTATTCCGGCCTGCTGCTGTTTATGACCCTGATCATGCCCTGGGGCATCGACGCTGCATACGAGGGAGATCGGCGTGCCTTCTTTTCTGAGGTGTTTTCCCGGGGAGAAACCCCGGCGGGTCCTGGTGCGCCGGAAGAAATGCTGGCAATCGGACCATTGATCGAACAAACCGAAGCCCGTTTCGGCAAACCGGTAGAACGCATCCAGATCACCAACCCCAATCGGGACAACGCGCAAATTACCTTGCAGGTAGACAGGGACCCGGCGGTCACCGATCGCCAGCGCGGTGGCGATCCAACGCAAGTATTCCAGGGTAATACCGGTGACCTGATCGACACGCGTATCCCCGCCAATGATCCGGTGTCACCGGGCTGGCGGATCTATAATTTCTTTACCAATGTGCACATGGCTCGCTTCGCCGACCCGCTAACCCGCTGGCTGTTCTTTCTGTTCGGGGTCGCCGGCTCCGCCATGACCGTGACCGGCATGCTGCTGTGGGTGAGCAAACGCACCCAGCAATTACGCCGGGATCAGCAGCCCGATCGGGCTCTGAAAATGGTGAGCGGACTGAACATGACCTCCATCACCGGGTTGATGCTGGCCATCGCCGCCTACTTCCTGGCCAACCGTTTGTTACCGGTCACGCTGACTGCTCGCGAAGACCGCGAGATTCAGATCTTCTTCATTGTTTGGCTGATGTCACTGGTGCATGGTCTGCTGCGTCCTAACCGCCAGGGCTGGATTGAGCAGGTCGCTGGCGCCTCGCTACTCTGGCTTGCCATACCCGTAGTCAACATCTTCACCACGGCGTCGCACCTGTTTACGCCTCTGGCCTGGCAACATGCAGCCATCGCCAGTTTCGATCTGGTCTGCCTGATCCTTGCTGCTTTGGGCGGGTATACCCTGTGGCGCTTGCAACACAAACCGCTGCCGGCAAAAGCTCGCCGTACCCGTACGCCGCGCGCCGCCAACACGGCCAGCAGTAAGCAACCTGCCGGAGACACCCCATGACGATGGTCCCGCCACTGTTTCTTGCCCTCGCTCTGGCCTATGCCGGCTTGACCAGCCTGTCTCTGGCCATGAAACGCCACCATGACCAGGTCATGGGTCGCAAGTTGCAACCGGAACGCGTGCGCTATTACCGATGGCCCGGCTGGTTGCTGTTGTCGTTATCGTTGTGGGTTACGTTGACGATCTGGCCCCTGGGATTGGCGCTTTTTATGTCCGTGGGGCTGGTGGCAATAGCCGGCCTGCCACTGGTGTTTTTACTGCCGTATCGCGCACAGTTAGCAGGACGACTGGCTATCGCCTTGCCCGTGTTGGCCATGCTGACCTGGTCGACGGCGGTGCTGGCTTAGGGCGTAGCCAGGGTGGGTGGAAAATCATCCACACAGCTTGTGGCCAGCAAGTGCCGGTAATAATCGGCACTAAGCCAGGGGCGTCCACTGAGCAGGTGATTCAGATACCAGCGCTCCGGACGAAGATCATCGGCTTGCCACTCGGTATTAGCGATATAAACCCAGGTGTGCCGCTCGCCCTCATCAGTCTGCACCAACAGTCGCTCACGGCAATAACGAGTCGGGTGGCCCTCGAACGGGTCCATACGCTCGATTTCCCGGTGGTCCCATAATTGGTACAAGACGCCCTGCACTTCCGCCCCGTCATGGTCCGCATTCACGATGTTCGCGTAGGCAATCCCTTCTTTACCATGGGCGCGCTTATTGAATGCCAGTTGCCAACCGGGTAATTGCGCCCGTAACGATTGCCGATAGCGCATGCCCCGCACCGCCATTCGTGCCGGGTTCATGTTCGAACCATAGGCAAAGTAATAATCACACTCCACACATCGCTCCTAATGATTGCTTGACGCCGGATGCCCGACGACGACGTAGCCTGCATTCAAAACCTGAAAAACTTAAACCTCGGTCGCCATGCTCTTTGCGCAAAACACATTACCCGATTACTTTCTGAATAATGGCCCTCCCTCAAAAAGAGGCACCGCACTAGCAAGATCTTCTAAGCCTAAGGGGTTTTACGTCAGACATCCGGCCCCGAGCGTTAGGCAAAATGCGGAACATGGCTGCCAGCAAATATCACCTACAGGCAGGCCCCCGCTTACCCACTACCAGCCCATTTTACCCTACGCAAACCGGTTATCTGCACCCGCTTGCATGGCACCGCATGACAGGCTAACGTGAATTAACGGGCCGTGCCGAGCGATTTACTGAGATCGCGCTCACGCCCTAAGGTAACGTACCGGGAGAAGCCCATGACTCAGGCGAACCGGCAACACCCAGGCGGAAACAATGTTGTTTCCTTCCCTCCACGCCGCAAAGCGGCCAAGCCCCCTATTTTGCGTTTATCTCCGGAATACGATGGCATCGAGCTGCTATATGCCAACGACCACCACCCCGACAAATTATTCTCTTTAAAAGTGCTCGCTTGGGCGCGACTGGCCAATGGTGACACCGTAGCCATGGTTCCCTGGCTCAAGGAGCCGGTCACCGCCATGGCGCTGGCTGATCCACTGAATGGACGCTGGGAAGGTTACCGACTACCTGGCAGCGATTATTTGTTTGTCAATGCGCCTGAACATAAGGTTAAAGAGATGGATGCCGCCCTGTCGTTTTTCGGCAAGCCCCAGCCCGGCGAGCAAGCTATTCAGGAAATCCCTGACACCATCGGCACCCATGCGGTGTTTTCCGACGATGATTTCCACACCATTAGTCTCATGGAGGTGGTCAGCTGGAAGCTGTTTGCTGATGGCACCCTGTCAGCCATGGTGGCACAAGAAAACGACCCGGTTGAGACACCGATTTTGCCCGGTGCAGAATGCCTGACCACAGCACAGTCGCTACCGGCCTTTCGCTATTTCTTCCAGCACGGCATAGCCAATAAATTGAAGGAGAGAGACCCGGAAGCGCTGGCGGCAGTGGCTATTCTGGCGAAAAGCTGAACACTGCCGCGCGGTATTCGATGAAATGATGAGCGCTAATTGAACGCGTTGCAGCTAGCGTAGCCGTGTTCAATTAGCCCTCTTTCTTCTTGATCCAATACAAGAACAACTCACCATCGCGTTGCTGATCAACCAGGCTATGACCGAGAAACTGGCAGAATTTCGGAATATCCCGTTCAGTGGAAGGGTCGGTAGCGCGCACCGCCAACACTTCGCCGGGCTGCATGTCCCGCACCTTGTTGTGCAGCATCATCACAGGCTCAGGGCATAACAGGCCGGTGGCATCGAGTTCGTGTTGGGCATCCAATGACATCAGGGCTCTCCTCGTGGTGCACCATGGGCAGCCACCGGTGGCTGCCAGAAAAAGGCAGCCATTATAACGACTGCACTGAGAATCGCAGCCAGCAGGAAATGCGACGCATAGCCCAGCCACGCCACGCTGAATCCACTGGCCAAAGTAAAGGCACCCACCGCGAACAATTGCACCGAAGCCTGCACGGTATAATCACTGCCCTCATGGCCGCTACGGCAGTAATCCATCATCACCACAAACAGGGCCACCGTGGACAAGCCATCCGCCCATTGCTCAAACAATGCCACCGCCCAGATCCACGGCTCAGCTGCAGGGTCTGGACCCCAGGCAGCCACCCACCACCAACCGATAAATGACAGCGCCTGCAAACCGGCAAAACCGAACAGCGCCACACGACGACTTAATCGCATCATCACCAGCCCCGCCAAGCCTGCCCCTGCCAAGCCGACCAATGACGTCACCAGGTCTAAGCGACCGATTTCCGCCAACGTCCAGTGACTGTCGACCAGAAAAGGTTTGATCATGCGGGTGCCGAAACCATCGCCCACCTTATAGGCCAGCAGGACCACCAGCCACACGCCCAACCCCGGCCTACGCCAGAACAGCGCCAGTTGGCGAAGCCACCATCGGGTTGTCACCGGCTTGCGCGGCCGGGCAGGCTCAAGAGGCTCGTCAAATCGCCAGGCGGTGAATGCCACTAGCAACAGCATGACAATGATCGCCAGCAGTGTGGCCTGCCACCCCAATACCCCAACCAACATCAACAGAGCGCCACTGCCCAGGATCATGCCTATTTTGTAGCCACTAACCTGCACACTGTTACCCAGGCCCCGTAGCTCTGGAGTCAGTAAGCGTGCTGCTAAGCCATCGGTGGCAATATCCTGGGTTGCGCTGAACAGGTTAAGTAAAAACAACATCACGATAAGCACCGCAAAACCGGGGCCGAACAGCCAACCTTGCGGCAGCAAGGCCGCACAGGCCAGCACCGTCACAACCCCGGTCAGGCAGGCCAGGATCCAGCGTTTACGGTGATTGGGGCGGCCACTCCCCCAGCGATCCACCCAGGGCGCCCAGATAAACTTCAAGGCCCACGGCACGGCGGGCAATGCCAGCAAGCCGATCCATTCTGGTGACAGGCCCGCATCCCTAGCCAGCGCGGGCATGGACTTGCCCAGCAAGCCAGCTGGCAAGCCTTGGGCGAAGTACAGCATACCCAGGGTAGCGAATAGCGCAGCGCCACGACCGCGCTCAGTACTCACGATCAGTAGCTCCGATGAAAGCTGGCCCAGACGGTAATCTCTTCACGATCGTAATACAGGTGCGCGGCCTTAATTACCGGCTCACCCAGGTGATCCATGCGCTCCATGGCCGCAGTCAGTTTTTCCAACAATTGCCACGTTTCTTGGAATCGGCGTTTCATCGGCAGTTTCAGATTAAACAATGCCGCGGTGGCCCAACCCTGGGTAAGCCACTTTTCCATGTGTTGCAAAGTACGGGCAGGCTTGTCCACCACATCGCACACCACCAGATCCACCTTACTGCGCGGGCGCCAAGTAAAGGCATCACCGTAGACATGCTGCACCGGGTATTCGTCCAGCAGCCGGGGGGCCATCTTGCCGTGGTCCACCGCCTGCACACGAATGCCCCGTCGGGCCAGTTGCCAGCTCCAGCCCCCCGGGGCCGCCCCCAAGTCCACCGCTGTTTTGGCGTTTAACGCATCGGCACTACCAAAGAAACGTATCAACGCCTCTTCCACTTTTAGTGCCGAACGGCTCGGCGCTTCTGCAGGTAATCGCAAGCGCAACACACCACCTTCTACAAGCGGCACAGCGCTGGGGCTGGTGCCAACCCAACCATTGTGTGAATCACTGAAAAAAAGATGTAGCCGCTGTTTCGCTTGGCGGCGCAGCAAGCCGACTTTCTTCAACCGAGGTTCCAATGCCTTGCGAAAACCACGCAAGAACCGCTGCAGCTCGCGTCCTTCATTGGTATCCGGGTGTTCAAGATATAGCTCACTAAAGGGGCCTGCGGCTTCCAACAAAGGCCACAAAGCACTGATACGGTCGTCGCCTATATCGCTAAACTCGCCCTCGCATACACTTAGCGTGCGGGCAAAGATCAAGCCGCTTTCTTGCAGGCTCGCCAACGAGCCTTGTTGGCTATGCCAGAGCACATACCCACTATTGGCGGTAGCGCGGGGATAACCGGCCACCATTTGATCTGCCGCGTGGAAATTCAATTCGGCAGCCAGGTCAGCCTCAAAGCCCGGTCGACACAGGGCCAGCAAGGTCTCG
This sequence comes from Alcanivorax sp. 97CO-5, assembly GCF_000524665.1. NCBI lineage: Bacteria > Pseudomonadati > Pseudomonadota > Gammaproteobacteria > Oceanospirillales > Alcanivoracaceae > Alcanivorax > Alcanivorax sp. 97CO-5. The sequence goes on along the minus strand of NZ_KI965898.1, from coordinate 52,375 downwards.
GACTGGGAATTCAACAAGTCACTGTGCATGGAGCTCTCGCGCTGATTACAATGCTGCCCATTGTCCTTATCACAGCGGCTCGATCAATAATGAAAACAGACTGCCGCTGATCCTAAGCCCTGTACGCTGGTGTCTTCTCGCCCACTCTGGATGGGATTTCTACGCTGAAGCCCAGATGAGGCGGGCGGAAAATGGCCCGAACGGGTTCGGTGCCATGGATGAGCTAAATATTAAGATGAGGCTATGGCATAGCCGGGACGCACTGAACAAAAGCCCGGATTTTGTTTGAACATCAGTTTCGCCAGTCAAGGCGACTCCCGCCATGAGCCATACGGCAGCGGGAATGCCCCTTTGCATGGAGCGCTCTACACTACTTCACAAATACCACCGTTTTGTTACCGTCCACGATTACCCGGTCTTCAAGGTGCCAACGCACCGCACGCAACATCACCTGCCGCTCCACGTCCTGCCCCAATGAACGCAACTCCGAAGCGGAATGGCGGTGGCTAACACGCTGCACGTTTTGCTCGATAATGGGCCCCTGGTCCAGGTCTTCCGTTACATAGTGGCTGGTAGCACCGATCAACTTCACCCCCTTGTCGTGGGCCTGCTGATAAGGGTTCGCCCCCACAAAGGCCGGCAGGAAAGAGTGATGAATGTTGATGACACGATGCGGGTAATGAGACACAAAGTTTGAACTAAGGATCTGCATATAACGGGCCAATACCACCACATCCACTTTACCGTCAAGCTTGGCCAAAGCCTCGGCTTCCGCTTCGGCCTTATTGTCTGCACTGACCGGGATATGGTGATACTCGATGCCAAAACGCTCGACTTCGTCGCGCAGATCATCGTGATTGCTAATCACAATAGGAATGGTGGCAGGCAAGTCGCCACGGGAGGTGCGCCAGAGCAGATCCATGAGCACATGGTCATGCCGAGACACCAACACTCCCATACGTTTTTTCTCACTGGCGTAGCTGATTTGCCACTGCATGCCATAGGGTTCAGCCACCCGATTGGCAAAGTTATTGCGAAGTGCCTCCCGAGAACAGTCCAGTTCCGGTGTCTGAAATTCCAAGCGCAAGAAGAAGGTGCCGCCGTGGGCATCGCTGGAATGCTGATCGAAATCGGTGATGTTGGCACCGTGGTTATACAAGAAGGTGCTCACCGCACTGATGATCCCGGGTTTATCCGGGCAGGTCACCAGCAGCCGTGCCGTGTCGGCATCATTAACTGTCATGGACGTCTCAGAGCTAATCGTTAGTAAGAGGAAGCATCGTGCCCTAGCTACAGATTGACGCCAAAATGCTCTCGCCGGAAATTGGACGGCGTTTTCCCGGTCCACTTCTTGAAGGCCCGGTGAAAAGAGCTTGCTTCACTAAAGCCCATCAGCAACGCGATTTCGTCGATGCTGAGATCTGGTTTGGAGAGATAATAGACCGACGCATCTTTACGGATAGCATCCTTAATCTCCTGGTAGCTAGTGTTGGCTTCTTTGAGCCGGCGCCGCAGGGTTTGCGGGGTCATGTTCAACTTGCCGCAAATTTCCGTAAAATCCGGAAAGCTATTGCCGTATTCGTTAGAAATAATCGCGCGAATCTGGGCCGGTAATCCCACATTGTGAATATTACCGTCAAACAGCTGAGCCAAAGATTCTTTTAGAAACTTGGAGAGAGAAAGATCATTTTGTACCAGTGGCAAATCGAGGAAGTCAGCCCGGAACGTCACCTCATTGGCATCGGCTTGGTACTCAATAGGGCAATCGAACAGGAATCGATGCTCCTCACCATTACGCACATCGGAGTAATCCAGCGTCACCAGTTTAGGTTCAATGGCTTTGCCCACCAACCAGCTCATAAAACGCAGCCAAATAAACAGCGACGCCTCAATAATGACTTCGCGGAAGTCCAACCTGGGATCGGCTTCCACGACTAACTTCGCCACATCGCCATCACGCTCAATACGCGACTGCAAGCTCAGTTCGAATAAGTCGTAGAAACGAATCCCCCGCTCTACCGCTGAGCCCAGGTTCGGGCAGTTGATCACCGCATGGGCCATCATGGAGAAGGTGCCGGGCTTGGATTTTCGTCCCTGGCCAAAACCCAGGAACTCATCCTGAGTCTGGGTCATGATCAGCAGCATCATGCGGATAAAGGTATCCCGCTCAATGGTTCCCTCCGGATCATCCAGCAATTGCCGTGGAATATTACACTGGTCCAAAATCTCGGGAATGCTGGCACCGGAACGAGCCGCACCCTGTAACAACTTCACCACCCGATTAATATTGATCGTTCTGCGATGGTACATCGACCTCCACCCTCACACCTTTGGCACTGCCATTAAGCGAAATCGCACCCGTCAGCATTATTATCGGCACGCCTAGTATCTGCCGGCCTGCCGCTTTGAAGAGCCCGGGAGCGTCAATCATAATGAAACTGGCCGAAATTAACATACTGTCTACCCCGTCTGGAGGGTTAAAAGCACTTCAGATCGGAAAAAGCAGCTTCACATAAACACCACACTTGTTCTCCTGCGCTGTCTGCGATAAAAATTAGTGATGAATGTTCTTGTCGTTGAAAGTAACAAGGCTGTCAGCCTTATCATCTGTCGCATCATCGAAGAACTAGGCCACCGATATGTGTTGGCCGCAGACGGTGAGGCCGCACTGCGCCTGTATCACCAGCGAGACATTGGTCTACTGATCCTCGATGTAGAACTCCCCATACTGGACGGTTTCACCGTGGCTCAAGACGTTCGCAACGGCAATGCGGCTATCCCCATTCTATTTATTTCTAAAAACAACAGTGAGGCCTGTTTACAACAATGCGTGGATGCGGGCGGCGATACTTTGATGCCCAAACCCTTACGGCCCAGCGTATTACGCGCCTGGCTTTACAGCAGGCTCACCCCTACAAACCCCAGCACTCAGCTTTCTCCCACCGCCGGCTGATCTCCTCCCGTGGTCTTTACTTCAAACATTCCTCCTCCCTCCCGATTGAGACACCAACCGGTTTTCTCTTGTGAATAAATTAACACAAAAAAAACCCGGCTGGATAAGCCGGGCTTTTTTTATGGAACGATATCTCAAGGGTTACTTGTAGATTTCGCCTTTTTTCGCTTTTTCTACCAGAGAAGCTGGCGGGGTGAAACGCTCACCGTAGAGCTTGGCCAGTTCCTCAGCCCGTGCAACAAAGCCGCTCAGGCCGCCTTCGTACTGGTTGATGTACTGCATCACACCACCAGACCAGGCCGGGAAGCCGATACCAAAGATAGAACCGATATTGGCATCCGCTACTGAGTCAATCACACCTTCGTCAAAGCATTTCACCGCTTCGATGGACTCAATGAACATCATTCGCTCTTTGATATCCTCGAACGGCATATCTTTGCTGCCACCGAAGGCATCAGCCAAACCGGACCACAGGTGCTTCTTGCCGTTTTCTGGATACTCGTAAAAGCCTTTACCTTGCAACTTGCCTGGACGGCCCAGCTCTTCGACCATCTTTTTCATGACCACTTCAGCGGGATGCTCTGGCGGCGGCTCAACCCCTTCACGCTTGGCATCATCACGGGCCGCATTACCAATCTTCAGTGCGGTTTCCATGTTGATTTCATCGATCAGGTTAAGGGTACCCACCGGATAGCCTGCCTGCATCGCCGCCTGCTCAATGGACTGGGCACTGACGCCCTCACCCAGCATAGCGATGCCTTCATTGACGAAAGTACCAATGACGCGGGTGGTGAAGAAGCCACGGGCATCGTTGACCACGATCGGGGTTTTCTTGATCTGCAAGCAGTAGTCGTAGGTCTTGGCCAACGCTTCCGGGCTAGTATCTTTACCGCAGATAATTTCCACCAGCGGCATCTTGTCCACCGGGCTGAAGAAATGAATACCAATGAAGTTATTCTGCTTCTTAACGCCCTGGGCCAAGCCAGTGATCGGCAGCGAAGAGGTGTTAGAACCCAACACCGCATCCGGATTAACCACGTCTTCGATTTCCTGGAAAACCTTGTGCTTCAGCTCAGTGTTTTCGAACACAGCTTCAATCACAAAATCCACGCCTTCCAGGTCTTTCGCATCGGCGGTGGCGGTAATACGTCCAAGGATTTCCTCTTTCTTCTCCTGGGTCATCTTGCCCTTGGAGATTTCCTTGTCGAGAAGCTTACGGGAATAGTCTTTACCCTTTTCCGCATTCTCGGCGGAAACATCCTTCAACACCACCTGCGCACCAGAGCGAGCCGTTACATAGGCCACGCCTGCGCCCATCATGCCAGCACCTAAAACCCCGACCTTCTCAGCACGGAATTTTTCAACCCCATCCGGACGGCTCGCGCCACCATTGATGGCCTGCAAGTTGAAGAAGAAGGCGGTAATCATGTTCTTGGCAACCTGACTGGTCACCAAAGAAAGGAAATAACGACCTTCAATAAGAGCGGCGCTATCAAAATCTACTGCCGCACCTTCGATGGCCGCAGACATGATTGCCAGCGGGGCCGGATAGTTAGCGCCCTTCAGTTGTTTCTTCAGGTTCGCTGGGAAAGCCGGCAAGTTAGCCGCAAACTTAGGGTTCTTCGGGTCACCACCGGGAATTTTGTAACCTTTCTGGTCCCAGGGTTGCTGGGCTTTCGGGTTGGCCTTAATCCACTCACGAGCCTTGGCCATCATTTCGTCACGATCTGCTACCAGCTCGTCGATCAGCCCGACCTTCTGCGCTTTCTCCGCTTTCATGCGCTGACCCTGCATCAGCACCTTCATCAGGCCATCCTGAATACCCAGCATGCGTACCACGCGAGTCACGCCACCGCCACCGGGCAGCAAGCCCAGGGATACTTCAGGCAGACCAAACTGCGCAGATTTATCATTGATAGCAATGCGGTGATGACAGGCCAAGGCGATTTCCAAACCACCACCCAAAGCCGTGCCATTCATGGCCGCAACCACTGGCTTGCCGAGTGTTTCCAGCGTACGCAGCTGACTTTTAAGCTGGGCCATTCCGGCCATAAACTGCGGGCCATCTTCCTTACGCGCCTTCAGTAAGTCACGCAGGTCGCCACCGGCAAAGAAAGTTTTTTTCGCAGAGGTAATGATCACCCCAGCAATTTCATCTTTTTCTTTCTCCAGACGCTCAACGACCGCTGCCATGGACTTGCCGTACAGCTCATTCATGGTGTTGGCGGACTGGTTGGGATCATCCAGGGTCAGAACGACAATATTGTCCGCGTCTTTTTCCCAACGAATAGCAGTTTGTTCACTCATATCTTTACTCCGAAATCGTTCGACGCGGTTTACAGACGCTCGATGATGGTAGCGATACCCATGCCACCGCCCACACACAGGGTGCACAATGCGAACTTCTTGTCGCGGCGCTCGAGTTCATCCAGTGCAATACCCACAATCATGGCGCCAGTAGCTCCCAACGGGTGGCCCATGGCGATGGAGCCACCATTGACGTTGGTAACGTCCGGGGTGATGTCCATGTCTTTCATAAAGCGCATGGCGACCGCCGCAAAGGCTTCGTTGATTTCCCACAGATCAATATCGCTGGCTTTCAAGCCGGCTTTCGCCAGCGCTTTCTTAGCCGCCGGACCTGGGCCCGTCAACATGATGGTGGGATCGGCACCACTGATCGCGGTGCTGACAATCCGGCCACGGGCTTTCATGCCGAAGTCCTTGCCCACTTTTTCGTTACCCAGCACCAGCAGAGAAGCACCATCCACGATACCGGAGGAGTTACCTGCGTGGTGAACGTGGTTAATCTTTTCCACCCAGTGATACTTCTGCAAAGCAACCGCATCAAAACCGCCCATTTCGCCCATCATTGCGAAAGACGGGTTCAGGCCTGCCAGCGCATCAGCAGTGGTGCCCGCGCGAACGTGCTCGTCACGATCCAGCACTGTCATGCCGTTAATGTCTTTCACCGGCACCACAGATTTATCGAAATAACCCTTTTCCCACGCATTCACAGCACGGGCCTGGGACTCAGCAGCAAATTCGTCCACATCACGGCGGCTCCAGCCTTCGAGAGTGGCAATCAGATCCGCGCCAATCCCCTGGGGAACAAAGCCAGTCTTGTAGTTGGTGATCGGGTCCATTGCCCAGGCACCACCGTCAGAGCCCATGGGGATACGGCTCATGGATTCCACACCACCGGCGAGAATCAGGTCATCCCAACCGGAGGCCACTTTCTGGGCACCGGTATTCACTGCTTCCAGGCCAGAGGCGCAGAAACGGTTCATCTGCAAACCCGCTACAGTATCTGGCAACCCAGCAGCCAGAGCTGCTGTTTTGGCAATACAGGCACCCTGGTCACCGACCGGAGTCACCACACCCAACAGCACATCATCAATGCTATTGGTATCCATATTTGGAAAACGATCTTTTACTTCATCGATCAGGCCTACTACGAGATCCAGCGGCTTAACCGTATGCAAAGAGCCATCTTTCTTACCCCGACCACGGGGAGTACGAATGGCATCATAGATATAGGCTTCGGTCATGGAACCTTCCTCTTGCCTCAGGCATGTATCAGCATTGGGCTGACGGGTTATGAAGGGCGTATTGCCCGGTATAGGTGGGCAAGAGTGCCCCAGCCACCCCGATCTCTCAATGACATGAGTTAACAAGGGCTGTGAGCGGAATGGGCAAGACCGCAAGCCGTTGGTAAATCACCCGTCACTACGGCCAATGAATGGCTTCTTGCACATGCTAATGTCGCTGCAATTCGTTTCAGGAGTACTCGCCATGTCACACAGCACAGAAGTTTTTCGTTCACTATTATCTTCCACGCTACAACAAGGGCGCGGTATAGCCACTAAAGGCCATAGCAAACATCCGCAAGAGCCGCTGGAGCTCTATGAAATGGAGGGTTGCCCTTTCTGTCGGCTGGTTCGCGAGGCGCTAACTGATTTAGATATAGACGTAATGATCCTCCCCTGCCCTAAGGGGGGCGACCGTTACCGACCGCTGGTAGAACGCTTAGGCGGCAAGCAGCAATTCCCCTATTTGATGGACCCCAATACCGGCGAAGCCCTTTATGGATCTGCCGACATTATCGAGTATCTCTATCAGCAGTATGGAGGCCGTCCTGCCCCGAAAAGTTGGCAGCTACGTCTACGCACAGCCGCCGCAATTGCCGCCTCCGCTCCCCGCGGTGGTCATGGCATTCGCACCCGGAGCAGCCGCGCCCCGGAGCAAGCTCTGGAACTGTATTCGTTCGAAGCCAGCCCCTTTGCCCGTTTGGTTCGCGAGCGATTGACTGAATTGCAGCTCCCTTACTTGCTGCGCCAGTGCGGCCGTGATCAGTGGAAGGATTGGGTGTTACCGGTGGTCCGTAAGTCTCTCGATATGGACTACTCCCCTAGTCAACGCAACCGGATAGACCTACTGGCTCGGGCTGGAAGGATTGCCGTTCCCTATCTGGTAGATCCGAATACCGGCGAAGAGCTGTTCGAATCCGAAGCTATTCTTCACTATCTGGATCAGACTTACGGCAACTAATGCCGGCACTGCCTTGCAGCCATGAGCGGGCACCGATAAATGGTGCCCTTTGCTCTTCTACACCACACTTTTTAGTGCTATATATTCCAGTCACAGGCTTCCAGCGTTAAACACGCAGCAGGCCTCCAACTAGAGAAACTTCTTTAACGCTGGAATAGAGAGTAGCAGCATGAGTCGTCGCCAATTTGATGACTACGACCCAAATGAATGGGAAGAAGAACACAAACGTGCAGAGCGTGAACGCCGCCAGCGAGAGGCGAAACGTCACAGGCACGATACAAATGAAGACAATGACCGCCCAGATCGCCAACGTCCACAGGCTTACTAATTCTTCCCCACTGGATTCACTATAGTGGCGCTATACGGTAGAGAGCTGCGATGCACAGGGCATCGCAGCTGCTGATATATTGCTATAGGCAACCGGAGCAAACTCCACTATTCCCCATAACGGCTCACCAGCGTAGTCAAAATGATAGCCGTATCATCATCCATAGTAAGACGAAATCCACTCCGCCAATGGCCGTTGTCCAAATAACGATGCCATAACGGTTCGGCCTCCACATGCAGCTCGAGCAGCCCAGAGAGTTTGAAAGGCAGCTTCAGCACAAGGGATTGTAAGGTTTTGGGCGGCATACCCTTTCCCACTAAGCAAACACCTTGATCGGTGATGTTGAGGATATGCCCTATTGGTCGCTGATCGGTACACGCTTGCACGTTCACCCGGAGCCTGGGCCGGCTAAATCGTCGACGTTCCATCTCACCCCTCCCAAAGAACCTCTCACTGCCAGTTTCCGCCCGCTTTGTGTACCATTACACATCAGTCGAAATGAAACTTATGGAGCACAGTTCCATGGCCTCCGATGATGACCTTTTCCGCCGAGAAATGGCAGATGTAACGCCGATTAAACCGGACAACCGAGTTCAGGAACGTGCGCCCCATCGCAAAGACTCTATCCGCGAACAATTACGCCGCGCCGCCGCCGTTGACGACCGTAAAGACAACAACCCACTAACGGTCCCTGAGTTAGTACCACAAATCGGTCCTCTGGACATCGTTGGGCTGAAGAAAGATGGGGTGCAGGAAGGCGTTTATCGCAAATTACGCTTGGGTAAATATGATGCTCAGGATGTACTGGACCTGCACCGAGTTCGCCTCCTGGAGGCACGCAATCAGGTCCAGGCGTTTCTAGAAAACGCCCACAACAATGGCATGCGGACCGTCTTGATCAGCCACGGCAAGGGTCTTCATAGTGAGCGCCCCGGGTTTCTGAAAAGCTATGTGATGCACTGGCTGGAAGAAAGTCGCCTAGTACTAGCCTACCACAGCACCCCAGCCAACCGTGGTGGCAGCGGCGCTACCCAAGTGCTGGTGCGCAAAAACAGTCAAGCAAGGCAGAATAACCGGGAGTTTTTTATCGAAGCCGGAAAACAGCAACGCTGACAGAAAAGTAACAAACCAACACTTACATTAAAGGTTATTGCCAGAGCTAAGCAGCCTCGCCGTTAAGTGCAAAACGCGGGATCGTCCTTGAGAAGCAGAAGAAACCATACCGCGTTTTGTCGCTTTGTAGATACGTCACCTTTTTATACGGTTTATCCCATTGATCGCCGCAACCCGATACGCTTCCGCCATAGTCGGGTAGTTAAAGGTGGTATCAATAAAGTACTCCAGCGTATTGTTTTCACCTGGCTGGCGCATGATGGCCTGCCCCACATGGACGATCTCCATGGCCTGATAACCAAAACAGTGAATACCCAGCACCGCCAATGTCTCTCGGTGAAACAGGATCTTCAGCATCCCTACCCGTTCACCGGTTATCTGCGCACGAGCCAGATTCTTGAAAAAAGCCTGCCCCACATCATAAGGCACCTTGGCCTCGGTCAGCTCCTGTTCCGTACGCCCCACACTGCTGATCCCTGGGATGGTGTAAATGCCCGTAGGCACATCCGTTACCTGGCGGACTTCATCGCCGGCGATGGCCGCCGCACAAAAGCGCCCTTGGTCATAGGATGCACTGGCCAATGACGGCCAACCCACCACATCCCCCACCGCATAGAGGTTATCTGTCTCGGTCTGGTAGCGTTCGTTAACCTTAAGCTGTCCACGGTCATTGGCTTTGACGTCCACATTTTCCAGACCAATATTCTGTGTATTACCGGAACGACCGTTGCACCATAGCAAGGCATCCGCACGCAGCTTTTTGCCGGATTCCAGCTCCAGGGTTACACCATCGTCATCGGCCGTCACCCGCTTATAGTGTTCTCCTTGGCGAATGGTACAGCCTTGCTCACGCAGGTGATAACTGAGTGCATCGGAAATTTCTGTATCCAAAAAATCCAGCAAGTGCTCGCGAGAGTTCACCAAGTCCACCCGGATACCCAGCCCTGTAAAGATGCAGGCATATTCCGAACCGATCACCCCAGCACCATAAATTAGGATATGCCGTGGCGTATGGTCCATGGTCAAAATGGTGTCCGAGTCATAGATACGCGGATGGGAAAAATCCACATCCTCCGGGTGATAAGGTCGAGAACCGGTAGCCACCAAAATATTATCCGTTTTGAGTAAGTGCTGGCGGCCCTCGTGATCGTCTACCCGAACCTCATTTGGTGAAAGAATTTCTCCGCGACCGGCAAACACGGTGACTCGGTTACGCACGTAAAAGTCTGTTCTAACTTGAACCTGTGAATCAATCACTTCCCGGGTACGGGCAATCAAGTCCTGCCAGCGAATTTCTCGGGGCTTGAGAATCCCCCGCAGCAAAGGGTTACGCTGGGTACGAATCACCTGCCGCACCTGATGACGCAGAGCCTTGGAGGGAATAGTGCCCCAATGGGTACAATTCCCACCCAGTGACGACTGCTCTTCAATAATGGCTACTTTCAAATCTTTTTTGGCGGCCTGCATGGCAGCCGCCTCTCCCGCAGGGCCACTACCAATGACAACAAGGCCCCAACCAGCACTGATATCCATTCACCTCTCCTTAACGGCTTGCCCCCGAGTATAAATGATTACAGACCGTTAGCGGTCAGCAAGCACAAGGCACCGGAGTGGGTCTAAAACCGAAGTATAGTAAGAAGATAAGGCATAAATAAAATAAGCGCGAAAGCCATCATTGGAGCCCGCAGGGGCCGCCAATGCAGGCACGGGTTATTACCGTTCGCTGTAGGGATACACCTCGACGGGCAACCGGAATGCCCTCAAAAGAGCCCCCTCTTCACCTCGTCGTAGGGGTCGAAACCCGCCGCTCAAAATCAAGTAAGGAAGGAATTCTTTACAAGCGCCTTAAGCCATCGTTTCACCAGCCCAACGCATACTTAACAAAAGGAATAGTGACAGGGCGCTGCTGCGCCAAAGCCAAGCGATCGAGTTTTGCCAGCAGAGCCATTAAAGCACCTGCAGAGCGCTCGCTACGCAATACAATATAATGAGCAACTTCCGGCTCTAGTCGCAATCCCCTCGCCTTGGCCCTCTCCTGTAATAACGCCTGCAAATCATCATCTTCAAGAGACATCAACCGATAAACAGGCCCTGCCGCCAAGCGAGTGGCCAGATCGGGCAACATTAGCCCCATGGCTGCAGGCGACGCATTGGCGGTAACCAACAGCCGCCCCCCCAAGGACATCAACCGATTATAAAGATGAAACAGAGCCTCCTCCCAGGCAGGCAGGCCGGCGAACAACTGGCAATCATCAATGGCCAGTAGCCCAAACTGCTCCATGGATTCCAGCACCTCAGGCACTAGTGGAATAATCTCACGGGCGGGCAACAGGCAGGCATCCAAGCCATTGTGTTGAGCCAGACGCACCGCGCCTTCTAGCAAATGGCTTTTCCCCTGCCCGTCACCCGCCCAGAAAAAGGCCTGCCGATCAGCCCCCTGCACCGCCTCATATAATCCGGCCACGGCAGCGCCGTTCGGGCCCGACTGGAAATTATCCAGAGCGTTACCCTCACGGAGCTGCAGGGCCAAAGGAAGTTGCGCGCTCATGGGTTCAACGCCAGCAATAATGCCATTGGGGGCCAGACACGACAGCATCTGGACAGGCCTGCAACCGAGGAGACAGCTCGAGCAAATTGCGTAGCTGCTCATCACTGGCACTGAAATCCAGCCTAAAGGTCAGCGTAGTCGCAGACACTTGCTCCAGTGAGGCGCGGCGCATCCCGCTCAGGCCTCCCAGAAATTGCTGCAGCGCAAACCAGTCCTGGAGCTGATCAACCTCATCCACCACCAGCAACGTGCGCAGATCCGTCATCTCTCCTTTCACGCCATAGCGCTCGGCCAACTGGTCGGTGACGTTATCGATCAAAGCCGTCACCGCATCCTCGCTGTTCGCGGTCTTTTCCCTGCCCTCTTCTAGGACCGTCTTGTCCTTCAATACCCGCCAATTCACTGTGGCCGGTTCCCCCTGATAAAGCACCGCAGCGGCAATTAATTCATGGGGATAACGACTGGAGGCATCATGTAACTGCTGATCGAAACGGCCACGGACGTCAGCCACATTCAGGCGCTCCTGATCTTGATTGTCCCACTCGGGGATAACCAGAGTCAGCCCACGGCGCTGGGCTTCAGCGATTAGATGTGCGTACAGCGGATGGTCTTCCACCACCATTTCACCACGGCCTGCGCTCTGATCCACCAGCCAGAGCAGCACCCGTGAGCGGGGCATGCTCCATACCGAAGCCCCCCTGTCTGCCATGAAGGCCATCAGGCCATTCACATCGTAGCGGGCCTGCAAGGCACTGCGACCGTCCTCTAGAGTACTGTAATCGTAGCGAGTCACCCAACGATCCAACTGCGTCGCTGCCTCGCTAGCTACGCTCTCATCGAGCACATCACGCTGCCCGCTCAGCCGCACCAACATCTGCTCCAGACCCTGCGCCAACGCATCCTGCCGTTGTGCTTCGCCACGGCCATCCACCGGTACCTGCACCGTGTCCAGTGATTGCGCCTGCGCGAGCACGCTCCACCCCAACAACACAGCCAACAATCCAATCCAACGCATGGGCGCTCATTCCAACCGAAAATTCAAGCGCGCTATTATCACCTATTCATCAAACCCACGCGAATCCGTTTACGGTCAATTACAAGGTAAATTGAGGAACAATAGAGCTTTGGACCCTGATGAAAACGTGCTTTACCCACCCAAGCTGCAAAGCAGAGGTTCCCCAGTAGGCTGACCGGTTGCTAGAATACGCGCCTTCACCAATCCGGAGCTCCCCATGACCGAACAGAAACGGCCACTGACGTACCGTGACGCAGGCGTCGACATCGACGCCGGTAACGAGCTGGTTAAACGCATCGCCCCTGTTGCCAAGCGGACCCGTCGCCCGGAAGTCCTCGGCGGTCTTGGTGGTTTCGGCGCCTTGTGCGAGCTACCCACCAGGTACAAAAACCCCGTTCTGGTTGCTGGCACCGATGGCGTCGGCACCAAACTGCGACTGGCCATCGATCACAATCGCCACGAGAAAGTCGGCGTCGACCTAGTCGCCATGTGCGTCAATGACCTCATCGTAGGCGGAGCAGAACCCCTGTTCTTCCTGGATTACTACGCCACCGGCAAACTGGATGTAGAGATTGCCACCAGCGTAGTAACCGGTATTGGCGAGGGCTGCGAGCTGGCAGGCTGTGCCTTGATCGGCGGCGAAACCGCGGAAATGCCCGGCATGTATGAAGGCGAGGACTATGACTTGGCGGGCTTCTGTGTCGGCGTGGTGGAAAAGGATGGCGTGCTGGATGGCAGCAAGGTAGAAGCCGGCGACAAGCTGATTGGTCTTGGCGCCTCTGGCCCTCATTCCAACGGCTACTCTCTGATTCGTCGGATCATGGCTCAGGCTGAAACTGACATCGATCTGGACGGCAAGCCACTGATTGAACACCTGCTCGAACCCACACGGATTTACGTTAAATCCTTGCTCAAATTGATTGAGCAAGTACCGGTCCATGCCATGGCTCACATTACCGGCGGCGGCCTGCCAGAAAACCTCCCCCGAGTTCTGCCGGACAACACCCGTGCTGTAATCGACACTAAAAGCTGGGAGTTCCCCGCAGTGTTCCAGTGGCTTCAGCAGGAAGGGCAAGTGCCCGCCTTCGAAATGTACCGGACCTTTAACTGCGGCGTGGGCATGGTTATTGCGGTACCAGCCAGCCACGTTGATGACGCTCTCGCCCTGCTGGAAGCAGAAGGTGAAAGCGCCTTCTTGATCGGTGAAATTCAGGCAGGCGACGGCCAGCCCGACGTCGTTCTGGACGGGCTGTCAGCGTGACTCACCGGCTAGCGGTATTGATTAGCGGCTCAGGCACCAACCTGCAAGCAATCATGGATGCCCGTGAACACGGCAGTCTCGATGTCGAGATTGCCGTGGTATTCTCCAATCGAGCCAACGCGGCAGGCTTGGAGCGAGCGTCCCAGGCGGGAATTCCCACCGCCACTCTGGATCACCGTGACTACCCGAGCAGGGAAGAGTTCGACCAGGCCATGATCGACCTGCTCACCCCGTATGCTCCAGACACCGTAGTGCTGGCCGGCTTTATGCGTATTCTCTCCAGTGTTTTTGTACGCCATTACGCCGGGCGCTTAATCAACATCCATCCCTCGCTGCTGCCCAAGTATCGGGGGTTAAATACGCATGCTCGTGCCCTGGAAGCCGGCGATAGCGAACATGGCTGCTCCATTCATTTTGTCACCGAAGAACTGGATGGCGGCCCTCTGATTGCACAGGCCCCCATTTCGGTACAAACGAACGATACCGTTGATTCCCTGTCCAAACGTGTACAACAACGCGAACACCGGCTCTATCCTCAGGTGTTGCAATGGCGTGCACAGAATAGACTGGAACTGACCGACAACGGAGTGTTACTGGATGGCAAGCCCCTCCCTACACAGGGTTATATCCTCACTTAACCCACTTATTCTCGCCAGTATTATGCTGGTGAGCCTGACGTTCTCTTCCGTCGCCAGCGCAGAGCAAACGCCGTCCCCCTTTAATCTGGATTACCGCCTGAAAAGCGAAGGGATACCCTTCAGCATTGAGGCTCATCGCTCTCTCAGACAAATGCAGAACGGACTCTGGAAAATGGAAGTCCACGCCAAAAACTGGCTCGGCGAAATCCGCGAAACCGCCCTGTTTAACTGGCAGGGGTGTACCCCGCTAAGCAATTATTATGGCTATAAGCGCAGAGGCTTGGGCAAAGTAAAAGAAGCCAAACTGCATATCGACCGCCAAACCGGCGTGGTCGCCAGCGAGCGCACCGACAAACCCATGCGTAGCTACGATGTGAGCAACAACGCCACCGACGAGCTTTCTGTCTCCCTCGCCCTGCAATGTGAACTGCGCGACGGCGCCAACGAGGTAGAACTGCAGGTGGCCGACGAGCGCGCCCAAAAGACCCACCACTACACCGTAGTCGGCCGGGAGACTCTCACCATTGATGGTGGCCGAGTGGAAACCCTAAAAGTACAACGACAACGGGGCAAGAACAGCGAGCGACAAACTTACATGTGGTTCGCGCCAGATCATGACTATACGCTGGTGCAACTAATGCAGAAGAACGACGATGGCGAACACCTGATGACCCTGCAATCATTGGAAGGACTCTGAACGTGCGGTTAATCTCCGTCCTACTGATGCTCGTTAGTAGCCTGGCTATAGCGAACGAGCCTCTTGCTCCATTTTCTGCTGAATTTCGCATTTATGTGAACAAGTTACCCACGCCCGTAAAAGCCGAGCTAGTACTTGAGCCCGCAGAAGGCGACGATTATTACCATATGCAGCTCAAGGCAAAATCGTTTCTGCTCAGTAATACAGAAGAAAGTTACTTTCACTGGCGGGACTGCCAGCCTCGTACTACCCGATACGTGCATGAATTCAAGGGCTTTGGTCAAAAGCGCTTTCATCACATGGATTTCCAGTGGAACCCACCAAGGGTGCACAATGAATCGGAAGACGATAAGGAAAGCCAAGACATCCCCGCCGATACCCTAGACGAGCTAACCATCTTGTTACGAGGACGCTGCGTGTTCGCCACCGGCGACAAATCCTATTCGGTAACCAGCGCCTACGGCGATAAGGTTCGCGAACATCATTTCGAAGTGATCGACCGAGAAATGCTGAAAACGCCGCTGGGCAAGCTGGACACCCTACTCGTGGAAAAGAAACGCACCGGAGACAGCAAAGAGAAACGGCGCACCCTATTCTGGGTAGCACCGCAGCTCGATTATATGGTCGTCCAGGCGAAACACATTGAAAGTACCCTGTTGAAAGCCGACATGATCATGATCGACTACAACGGCCCGAAGCCGCAATCAGCACTCGCTGATTAAGCGCGCGGCAGGGTAACGCCACGTTGTCCCTGGTATTTACCCCCTCGGTCCATATAAGAGGTTTCACACACCTCATCGGATTCGAAAAACAGCATCTGCGCCACCCCTTCGTGGGCATAGATTTTTGCGGGCAGCGTCGTGGTGTTGGAGAATTCCAGTGTTACGTGCCCTTCCCACTCAGGCTCCAGCGGAGTGACGTTAACGATAATGCCGCATCGGGCATAGGTGGATTTTCCCAAGCAAATGGTCAACACATTGCGAGGGATACGGAAATACTCCACCGTGCGTGCCAACGCAAAAGAGTTCGGCGGAATAATGCAATACTCCCCTTTCACATCCACAAAGCTGCGCTCATCAAACGCTTTGGGGTCCACCGTGGCCGAATGGATATTGGTAAACACTTTGAACTCATCGGCACAGCGCACGTCGTAGCCATAGCTGGACACGCCATAAGAGATCAGTTTTTCACCGTTCTCATCCGCACGAACCTGCCCAGGCTGAAATGGCTCAATCATGCCTTTCTCTGCGGCCATGCGGGAAATCCAGCGATCCGATTTAATAGTCATTTACGCCTCAATGTTCCAGAGTAGTTAGCGTTCAAGCGGCCAATGGTATAGGTGGCACGCTACAAGCGACAAGCAACAACGGGCAAGAAGTTGCGCGACGGTCAGTTAGGCTGCACGTGCAGAACCCTATCGCTCACATTGCAGCTTGGCCCCTATGCCTACGATTGACCACGGTCTTGCGTTGCGCCTTGCCTTCTCAATGCTGCACGATATTTGGAAACGCTCGGTTTCCCGCCTCAGTCAGTGACAAGCGAGCCGCCAGGCGCCGCGCCGCCACACGGTAAAGCGCCGCTTCCTCACTGTCGGGAAAGGCATGCACCACCGGCTCGCCTTTGTCCGCTTGTTCGCGGATGCGTAGCGACAACGGCAGTGCGGCCAGTAATTCAGTACCGTACTGCGCCGCCATTTTGCTGCCACCGCCCTCACCAAAGATGGCCTCCTGGTGCCCGCACTGGCTACACACATGCATTGCCATATTTTCAACAATCCCCAACACCCGGATATCCACCTTGCGGAACATTTCCACCCCCTTAATGGCATCCAGTAAAGCAATGTCCTGGGGCGTGGTAATCACCACAGCACCGGCCACAGGAATTTTTTGCGCCAGGGTCAGCTGAATATCCCCGGTACCCGGAGGCAAATCCACTAACAAATAGTCTAGTTCATGCCAGCGGGTCTGCTCCATCATCTGCACCAACGCGCCGCTGGCTTTCGGCCCACGCCACACCACTGGCGTCTGCTGGGTCGTCAGGTAGCCCATAGACATGGTTTGCAAACCGTAGGCATCCACCGGCACAAAGAATTTACCTTCCAGCAGTTGCGGTCGAGTACCGTCGGGCAACCCCAACATCAACGGCTGACTAGGCCCAAACACATCCGCATCAAGCAAGCCCACCCGGGCTCCCTCTGCCTGCAAAGCTAACGCCAGATTCACCGCCGAAGTGGATTTGCCCACCCCGCCCTTACCGGACGCCACCGCAATAATATTAGCAACCTGATCCCGAGCCGGCAGGCTACTTTGTGCCCGGTGCGGCACAATATGGCTTTTCACGTTCAATGACAGCGAGCGCGTCTCAAGCACCGGCGCCATATGCGCATGAAGGGCATCAATCAAGGCCCCGCGAATACTCTCGCAAGGGAACCCCAACGTCACCGTGGCCGACACCGACACATCGCTCACCTGAAACGCACTAACAGCACTCACATGATCCAAGCTGACACCCAGATCATCGGGGATAAAATCGCCCAGCTGTTGTCGAATGCGTTGTTCCTTTTCATTCATGGCTGTACTCATGACCGTACTCACCGATTGCCTCTGCTTCACGAGCTGCGATGATAGGGGCTAACGGACTAACAACCAAGGGTGCCCTTTTTTAAAGAGGGAACCATTAATTCAAGCGGTTTGCGCAGCATAAGTTGCGTAAACTTGACCGATAAGCAAAATAGAGCTTTGCCGCTTGCACGGCAGCACAAGGAGATGTCATGAAAGCTATATCCGCTGCGACCCTATTGATCGCCGGCACACTGGCCTTGTCTGGTTGTGATAACACCACCGTCAATAGCGCCCGCGACAGTATTACCGTATCCGGTAACGGCGCAATCAGTGCCCAACCCGATCGTTTCATGGTCATTGCCACCGCCAGCCAGAATGGCGATGACATGGCCGAGATGAAAGACCAGGTGGATGATGCAGTCAGCAATATGCTGGACTTGGCAGACGACCTGGATATTGAAGAAAAGTCCGTCACTGCAAGCACCATGCGCATCACTCCCCAGTGGCAGTACCAACCCGAGCGCAAATTAGTCGGCCACCAGATCAGCCGCGAGGTGAGTTTCCAGGTAGATGGCCTTGAAACCTATGCCGAACTGCTGGAAGGATTGGCCGAGCAAGGGGTGCGCAACATCCGGCCCGCTGGCGCTCAAGTGAGCAACCGCGACAAACTGGCTAAAAAAGCGTTGGAAAAAGCGGTGGAGGATGCTCGCGAGCGGGCAGAAATCATTGCCGAAGCTGCGGACCGCGATCTGGGCGAAGCCTTTCAAATTCAGGCCCAGGGTATTAACTCTCCGCAGCCTGTAATGATGATGGCGCGGGCCAAGGATAGCGGCGCAGCGGAAAGTTACCGCCCAGGCGAAACGGAAATTTCCGCTCAGGTACAAATCACTTTTGAACTAGACTGATCAGGCATCGTCATGGACGCATTGGGCCAGATTTGTAGCGCTGCACTGCAACAATACCTGGCCCACGCAGACGCCCGTGGGCTGGATACGATTGCCGCACTGCAACACGCCAATCTGGACCCAGCGCATATCCAGAAGCCGGATACCCGCATCCATGGTCAGCATTTCCAGACCTTACTGCACGCTCTTATCGAGCAATCCGGCGACCCGCTGTTCGGTTTACATACCTCCGAATTCGTGCAACCTGGCTCTTATAATGTCATGGGCTACATTGCCATGAGCGCCAGCACACTCCAGCAAGCCCTGTCGAAAGTCAGTTTGTATGAAAAGCTGGTAGGCGACATGGGCACCACGCAAACCACCCTTGATGCCCATCAGGCCGCGATTCGCTGGGATTGCCTGTACCGAGAACAACCAGCGCGCCAACACCTGATTGATAACGTGCTTGGCTCCTGGGTGCGTTATGCCCGCTGGCTCACTGGCAACGACCAGTTGGCACCGGATCAAGTCTGGCTGGAACACCCCACGCCCCCGGCCGCCCAAGTGGACGAATACCGGCGCGTATTTCTTTGTGATGTGCTGTTCGAACAACCCTGTTCTGCTTTGGTGGGGCCGCCACAGTTACTCCAGCAACCCATCCGCCAACCAGACCCGCTGTTGCTCTCCACTCTGGAAGCCCACGCCATCCAGCAGCTGAATCAGCTAGGCGTAGATACCAACCTCAGCCAACGAGTGAAGCAATGCATCCAAGACGCCATTGGCCACTCCCTGCCGCGCAAGGAAACCGTCGCCGAACGGTTAGGCATGAACGTTCGTACCCTGCACCGCCGGCTAGCCGACGAACAGCAAAGCTGGCAAAAGCTGCTTGATTCCGTGCGCCTGCAACAGGCACGGCACCTGCTCACCACCACCAGCTTGCCCCAGGCCGACATTGCCGCAGCCCTAGGTTATTCCGATATTCGTTCTTTTCAGCGCAGCTTCAAACGCCATACCACCATGACCCCAGGGCAGTATCGAAACACGCCCAAAGATACGCAAATAAACTCATAGTTGCGGGCGTTATTATGTACCCCTCAGTACTTTTTATCCTACAAGCCCTTAAATCTTGCCCCCACCCCTGTCTATACTGACATCAGTCAATGACAACAACTCATGGTGGAGAGCCTCAATGAAAGGCACCCTCAAACAGCTCGAACGCGCCATCGACAAGGCGACTACCTACGATGAATGGTATGAAGCCAGCCAGGAACACGACCGCCTTTCCGGCGCGGACAGATGGAAAGAAGTAGACCGCTCGCCCTACTACGACTATGAATTAATTCGTAATCGGCTCTGGCAGATTCGTCAGGCCCGCGAGCGAAACGATGTGAATAAGCTGGTTTTCCATTTGCACGAAGGCCTGCATGGCAACTTAGGCAACATTTCCAACCCTCGCCTTTATCAACACAGCCGCGTGGGTACTAAACGCCTCATCGAAAACTATCTGAGCGAAGTTTCCACCGCGCTGAATTACCTGTGTGATAGCAACTTCAAGGAATTCGGGCTGAAAGAAAAACTCGATTTCTTTGAAACCACCGGCCAAGCCTTCGGACAAAGCTGCCTGATGTTATCCGGCGGTGCCGCGCTGGGCCTATTCCATATTGGTGTGGCCCGCTGCCTGTGGAAACAAAATTTGCTGCCCTCAGTAATATCCGGTTCCAGTGCTGGCAGCATCATTGCTTCGGTTGTCGGCACCCATAATGATGAAGAGTTAAAAGTAAAACTGGAGCCGGAAAACATCTATCTGGAAGCGTTCAAGGTGCTGGGCTGGAAGGGCCTGGTGCGCGGCACGCCGGTACTCGATGGCGACCACCTGGAAGCCTGCCTGGAAGAAAATATCTCCGACATGACCTTTGAAGAGGCCTATCGGCACACCGGGCGCGAAATCAATATTACCGTCAGCCCCTATGATCGTAACCAACGTGCGCGCCTGCTGAACTGGCGCACCTCCCCCAACGTGCTGATCCGCAAGGCCTCGCTGGCTTCCTGCGCTATTCCCAGCATCTACCCGCCGGTTTCCCTGTGGGCGAAGAACATCGATGGTGAGCGCGTACCCTACATTCCTGGGCGCAAATTCGTCGATGGCTCCATTGTTGACGATCTTCCCATCCGCCGGCTGGCACGCCTCTATGGCGTCAACCACTCCATCGTCAGCCAAACCAACCCCCACATCGTGCCCTTCCTGTCGCGCAACGAA
Organism: Alcanivorax sp. 97CO-5; assembly: GCF_000524665.1. NCBI lineage: Bacteria > Pseudomonadati > Pseudomonadota > Gammaproteobacteria > Oceanospirillales > Alcanivoracaceae > Alcanivorax > Alcanivorax sp. 97CO-5. The sequence continues at coordinate 31,572 of NZ_KI965898.1, read as the reverse complement.
AACACCGACAGCTCCCTGAGCACACTGGGCGATTGGGCTTTGCGCAACGTATCCATGAACCTGCGCTATGGCCTACAACTGGTACAGCACCAGGTAGCCTCCAACGACCTTGGGCTAATTATCGACAAGGCAAAAAGTATGGTGACGCAGAAATACATTGGTGACATCAACATGATCCCTCCCCGCCAACCACTCAATGCCCTGCGGATTCTGAACAACCCCACACTGCAAGATGTGCAAACCTATATCCGCAAAGGTGAACAAGCGACCTGGCCAAAACTCGACATGGTTGCCAACACCACATGCATAAGCCGCACCTTCCGCGACTGCCGCGCACGCCTGGACCGCATTGAAGAACGCATGCTGGACCGAGTAAACATGACCTCGATAGCTAACCAGTGAGCCTCAGCACGGCAGCAACAACTAGAAGCCGTGCTTATTTCACCGTGTGCGCCATTATTAATAACAACCCCGCTGGCCCTGAACGTGGCCAGCGGGGGGCAGCTAGTCAGCAAGGTGATTTTTAGAGCGCGCATGCCATCGTCGCATGGAGCGCACCGAACAAAGCCCGCCATCGCCAGATCAAACCGGTTCACCGTGCGGCGCTCTTACCCTGCTTATCCGAACTGAACTCAAACGCCAATCACAAGGCACAAGGCACAAGGCCTAACGCACCACCGGCAAATCAGACCAGCGGCTAGTATAGGCCGGAGACAGATGCGCCCTGCGCATGGCCCAGGTACTGTGCTGATTCCCCTGCATTCCTCGCCCCGCCAACCACACCTTGCCCACGCCACTCTGGTTGATGCTATCCATGACGGCCATTAACGCTTCCCCGCGCCGGCCAGTCTCCTGCTCTGCGGGTTTCTGCTCGGCAAATAATCCGCACTGCACCTGATCACGCCCGCGCAGATCCGTGAGGATCACGCCCGCCTTGCCATAGCGATAGCCCGGCCACCATAACTGCGCTAGCAACGCCTGCGCCTGACGCACCACCAAGCGGGTATCTGCCGTGGCTGGCGACAACACGGCACTGAGCGTATCCGGGAACAACTGCTGTGGTTTGCCCATGGGGGCGGTGCGCAAATACACCGTCACCCGGCCGGCATATAGCCCCTCCTTACGCAGAGACTCCATGGCCCGGGAAACAAAATCACTCAGTGCCTGGCGCAACGGCGGCAATGCCGCCACCGGCTCACCAAAAGAACGGGAATAAATCACTTGCTGACGGGGCGAAGGCTGGGTGTCTAAAGACAAGCAAGGCTCCCCGTTCAGCTCCCGCACCAACCGTTCCTGCACCACGGAAAAACGCTGGCGGATCATCCCGACATCGGCCCGGGCCAGATCCAGCGCCGTGTTGATGCCCAGCGCCTCAAAGCGCCCACGTAACCGCCGCCCGACCCCCCATACCTGGGAAATCGGGGTTAACGACAACAATTTGTCGCGCCGCAAGGGATCGCTGAGCACCACCACGCCGCCCGTGGCCGGATAACGCTTGGCCGCATGGTTGGCTAACTTGGCCAACACCTTAGTGGGCGCAACCCCCACACACACCGGCACGCCCACCCAGCGATCAATACGTGCGCGAATCTGCAGGGCCAGGGGCTGTAGTTCAGCCGTTTTCATCAACGACACATCCAGAAACGCCTCATCAATGGAATAGGCTTCTACCCGAGGTGCCAGGGTTTCCAAGGTCGCCATCACCCGCTGGGAAATATCCCCATACAGGGCATAGTTGGAAGAAAACACCGCCACTTTGTGCCCACGGATCAAGTCGTGGGCCTGGAACAGCGGCATCCCGGTTTTCACCCCCAACGCTTTGGCTTCCGCAGACCCAGCCACAATGCAGCCATCATTATTCGACAGCACCACCACCGGCCTGCCCTGCAGGTCCGGGCGAAACAGACGCTCACAAGCGGCATAGAAGCTATTGCAATCAACCAGCGCAAACATAACCGTTACTCACCCGCGGGCAAACGCCTACCACCGCGTAAGGTGTGCAGGGAAAACGTGACCACGCCGAACAAATCCAGCCCTTCCTCTCCAATCAGAATCGGCGCATAAGCCGCATTTCTCGGTTTGAGCATGGGCACCGGAAGCAACTGCAACTCCTTTACTGTGAACTCGCCTTCCAGCGACGCCACCACCACGTCGCCCGCCACCGCCTCCAGAGAGCGATCCACAATTAGGATGTCACCGGAATAAATACCGGCATCCACCATGGAGTCGCCCTCTACCCGTAACAAGAACGTGGACGCCGGATGGCGAATACACAATCGGTTCAGATCAAGATGCTCATCCAGATATCCCTGGGCCGGGGACGGAAATCCGGCAGAAACAGGTTCACTGAAAAAAGGCAGGGAAGACATGGCAATACACCGCAAACAAGCAATCGGTAAAGCATAACAAATACTGCCTATATGTACAGTATAAGGAAAAGCAAACCGCATTCAGCGTTACATCACACAGCAATGGCTCACAAAAACCGACAAAAATACCAAACAACTACTATCCACCCTCTGCAACGGCTGGCGTAACGTGTTGGGAAAATACTAGAGAACCAATCGATGCATACCGATAATCATCACCGCTGGATGTACGATTTTCTGGATGAAATGGGCCTTCCCCTCAGAGCCGAACTCTTAGGCTATGTGTTGTACGAACCGCAGCAAAATGCCTTTATCGCCGGCAACAACACCGTAACCGCCCCCTCATCACCCCAGCCACTGGTGAAACCCTGTGCCTGGGCGCACTGCTACCCTTGTATCGTGCAGGCGAGCAATGCCGCTAATACATTGGGAGCAGAATACGAAATCCATGCGCTTTTCCAGCTCGACAGCCGCTATCTGTCCTGCCCGCTATAATGATAATTACTTCACCGGATCGCGAGCGAGAGCTCGCCCAGAATCAACCAAGAATGCTCCAGACAAAAAAAACCGCCTGAAGGCGGTTTTTTTTATGTCTGGAGCGGGTGAAGAGAATCGAACTCTCGTATGCAGCTTGGGAAGCTGCCGTTCTACCATTGAACTACACCCGCAAAGGCGAAACGGCAATATAGTCAAAAGCCGCTGGCTTGACCAGCACTGAAGAACAATCTTGTGTTTTGCGCAAACAGCGCTTTCAAAAGCATGAAAGCAGACAAACAAAGCAGTTGCCAGCGTTCACGTCTATGCGTATAGAAGAACAAAGACAAAACAACAAATGTACATCAGCAAAAGAAGGATATTGACATGCCCGTGGCATTTATCAGTGGGGGCCGAGGATTCCTCGGTGGGCATATTATCGACCAGCTTCTCGACAAACAGTGGGAAGTGGTTGCCCTAGTGCGTCCCAACAGTGATGCCAGTGCCTTGCAAGCCAAAAAGGGGGTATCCGTCGTTCAGGCACCGCTAGACAATGCCACCGAACTGGCTCTGGTCATGCCCGCTGCACCCGATGCGGTTTTTCACGTGGCGGGCAACACCAGCCTGTGGCGCCGAGGTAATGCACAACAATACAGGGACAACGTCGTCGGCACCCAAGCCATGGTTAGCGCCGCCCTGAAAAATGTGGCCGGTCGCTTTATTCATACCTCCTCCATTTCCGCCTGGGGCATTCAAGACACCCCCATCAACGAGCAGACCCCTTCCAATGCCGCCAATGACTGGATCGGCTACAACCGCACCAAGTTTCTGGCTGAAAAGGAGGTGGAAAATGGCATTCGCCAAGGGCTGGACGCTGTAATTATGAACCCCTGCGGCATCATTGGCGCCGGCGACACCCACAACTGGTCGCAGATGATTCGCATGATTAACGACGGCAAACTCCCCGGGGTTCCGCCTGGCGGTGGAAACTTCTGTGCAGTGGAAGAAGTGGCGCGGGCCCACATTGCAGCCCTGAAGCATGGCGTCTGTAGCGAACGCTATATTCTTGCCGGAGTGGAAGCCAGCTTCCTGACCTTAGTACAGACCATTGCTGAGCAACTGGGGCGCAAGGCTCCACGGCGCACCGTCCCCCCGGCACTACTCAAACTGGCGGGCCAGCTCTACCCCATCGGCAGCCTGTTCACCGGTAACGAACCCAGCCTGACCCCGGAAAAAGTCGCACTGGTTACCAGCCGGGTCCACGCCGATGGAAGAAAAGCCGTAGCGCAACTGGGGTTTGATGATCAGGTCCCCTTGGCCACCATGCTGGAAAACTGCATCGCCTGGATGGCCCAGGAACGCATGCTGTAACTGCCAGCGTGTAATCTCACGACAATACCGCCCGGTAGACACGGAAACGGGTGGTCTCGCTGGCTACCTGCACATGACTGAAAGCATCATCCAACCACTGCACATAGGGCAGCTCACGATTAGCAACCAACCACAGCACGCCACCCGGCTTGAGATAGGTGGGCGCCTCAGCAATTAGCCGGCGGGTAATATCGGTAGTACGCTGACGGCGATCGTGGAATGGTGGGTTGGTGACCACCATATCTACCCGCCCCTGAATGGGGGAAAACAAATCCCCCCCCATGATCCGGCCTTGCAGGCCATTGCGTGCCAAGCTTTCAGTGCTGGCTGTTACGGCACTGGCGCTCACATCCACACCCTGAACCTGCCAGCCATGACGAGCCAACCAAACGCTGATAACCCCTGCCCCACACCCCATATCAATAACTTTGCCGGGCTTACCCAGGTTGTGTCCCTCCATGGCTTGCAGCAGCAGAGCACTGCCCTCATCCAAACGGCCATGGCTGAACACCCCCGGATAACTCACCGCTTCCTGATCCGCCACCTCAAGCACGGTTCCCCAGGCGTTCAAGGACTGCTTTTCGCCAGGTTGTAATAAACCGCTATAGAGTTTGCAGTGCCGGGCACTGTCCTCCAGCATAGTCCCATCCACATGAGCCTCCAGATACTTCAACGCCCCCCTAATCCCCCCTTTTGTCGGGCCAATTAACCACAGCTCCGTGGGTTCGGCGATCTCGCCGGCTAACCAGTTGAGCAGAAATCGTAACCGATCAAGCGACTTCGACAACGGCAGCACCAGCAGGTCAGTGCCTGCGGGCACAGTGGGTGCTGGCGCCCACTGTTGCGCCCCGATGGTGTAGTCATCCGCATGCACATGCACCGTGGCATCCACCGATAGGGTTTTCAGTGCGGGGTCATTAGCGTCAACCACCAGCACATTACGCCCGGCAAGGGCATCGGACTGTCGCAGCAATAATTGTGTTGTGTTTTCCATGGGCTCCGGCTCAAGTCAACTGCGGCGGCAGTATAGAGCATATCGCACAGCGGCGGATAAGGGGGCGGCCAACAACATCTTCCCCACGCTGCGCCATAACGAGAATTCTCCTCAAGTTTTACATAATCACCACGCCAAGCGCACAGTCAGCCCGGTAGAATTGCCCCATTCATTCCAACGATGTGGAGGCACAAATGGGTCGCACTGCGCCATTAACTCGCGTTGCACTGTTTGCCTGCTGTCTGTTTTCTTCGTTGGTTGTTGGCGCTACGGATAGCGGCAACTTCCATCAAGCTCTGGACGCAGCACGCAACGATGACTGGGAAACGCTTTCCCGGCAGCAACAGGCTCTGGGTGATCAGCACCCTCTGCAGGCCTACCTGGACTTCCACAAACTGCGCGCAGCTTTGCCCCAACTCAGCGCGGACAAAGTAATCCAGTACGCTGAACAATACCCGGATTCGCCGCTACCCAAGGATATTCGGCAACTAGCCATTGTCGCTTACGGCAAGGCAGAAAAATGGCAAGCGCTGCTAGCCATTAGCGACAAAGCTCCCAGTGGCATAGCCCTGCGTTGCTATTACCATCAAGCACAATGGCAAACCGGTGACAAAACCGCCCTGCAAGCCGCCAAAGATCTGTGGGCCACCGGCCAGTCCCGGCCTAACAATTGCGACCCGCTGTTCAACGCCGCTCGAGAGGCCGGAGTCATCGGTGGCCGACAGATCTGGGAACGTCAACAGCTTGCCTTTGATGCTAATAATCCCGGACTAATGCGCTACTTAGACAAAATGCTAGCAGACAGCGACTACACCAGCGCCAGCCAATGGCTGCAAAAGCTCTACCAAAGCCCCCACAACGTGACCGAGGTGCCTCGCAGCCTTCCTGACACTCAACGCCAGACACTGCTGTCCGCCGGCTTACGGCGCTGGGCGTATAAAGATACTCAAGCGGCGCGCAAATGGTTCGATACCCAAAGCCGTCAACAGGGCCTAACAGACAAAACACTACGGGAGCGGGCTGGCAGCCGGATAGCCTGGTACTCCACTATCCGCGGAGTGGAAAGCAACCGCCAATGGTTGGATAACTGGTTAGCCAATCATCCCGACACCTCGCTGGTGACACAGCGGGCTCGTCGCACTGTAATTGAACAAGACTGGGACGCGCTAGATGAATGGGTTATGCGCCTACCCGAGGAAGATCGTAATGATTCGCGCTGGTTATACTGGCGTGCCCGTGCGTTAGAAAGCACCGATCGGCCAGATCAAGCCCGTGAGCTGTATCAACAAGCCGCCCAGCAACGCAATTTCTTTGCCTTCCTGGCCGCAGACCGGCTGGGTGAACCGTATCGCTTCTCCGAACAGGAGCACCGCTCCTCAGCCACTTTCACCCCACCGCCTGCCATCACCCGTATCCGCATGCTACGGGAGCTGAATGAGCCTTACCTGGCGCACAAAGAGTGGATGTGGTTGATGTGGCATAGCAATAAGGCACAAATTGCCGATCTGGCAGACTACGCATTGGCTCAAAAATGGTACGGCCTGTCTGTGCAGGCCTCTATCCAGGCCAAGGCCTGGAATACACTGGCCTGGCGCTTCCCACCCGCGTATCTGTCATTATTTGAAGAGCAAGCCAAACCCCACGGCTTGGATCCCTGGCTCTCTATGGCCGTGGCCCGTCGCGAGAGCGCCTTCAATCCTCAGGCCCGCTCACCGGTGGGCGCCATGGGGCTCATGCAATTGATGCCGGCCACCGCCCGCAAGGTGGCAAAAGACGCCGAGATGGGCACGCCCACCAGCAAAACCCTGCAAGACAAACACACCAATATCGCCCTTGGTAGCCGTTACTTAGCGGAACTCCTTGACGATTTCAGCGATAACCGTGTGTTGGCTCTAGCGGCTTATAATGCAGGCCCCAGCCGGGTGAACCGCTGGTTGGAAAATGCGGAAGACGGCGTGCCCGCCGATGTATGGATCGAGTCCATTCCTTTCCGCGAAACCCGGGATTATGTCCAGGCAGTGCTCACCTATCGTGCTTTATTTGTGGGTATGCACGATGACCAAGCACGCAGTAAACAGCTGCTAACCAGTGACGAGAATGACGAGCTCTATTCCTTGAGCATGCTGGACCAGGACTGATCGTAAAGCCGAATCAGTCCAGTTGGCGGATGTGGTAATCCAGCCGCGCCGCCGCTTTCGCATGGCTCAGCGCCGGGGTTACCGCAATGCGCCGCCGCAGGTGAATACTGCGTGCGGGCTCACGAGTGAAAGCAATCACCGCATTGTGGCAATCACTGCAGGATAAGCGAAAGCGGCTGGCGAAACTTTTCATGGCACGACGGCCCGAGGCTGAACTGTCACGGTATTCCTGCCAGTCACCAAAATTCATGACCAAAGTGCCATGCTCCGACAGATTGTTGCGCAGACACGCCTGCCAGCCCGCATCGGCGGGCACCGCCCGGCTCACCTGTTCATTGCTCGGGGCAAACAGATCTTCAATAATTAGATCGAAAGGCTCGCCCTGATACTCCCGTAACCACTGCTGCGCATCCCCCTGCCAAGTCTCCACCCCAAATGCGTCGATGCCGAACACCTCGCGAGCCACTTGAAGGTGGACACCGTCCAATTCCACCGCCATCAACACATCCGGATTCAGCAGTTTGCGGATCGGTGGGATCAATGAACCGCCACCAAGCCCCAATACCAGCACCCGACGAAACCGGGCAGGTTCGTGTAACAGCGCCGGCAGCCACAACAAATCCCACACACTGCCTGTCAGCAGACGCTTAGGATGAAACTCCGAATGCTGGACGCCGTTAGCAAACAGCCGCAAAGTCTGCCCGGCACGGCGTACTTCGTAGCGCACCTCGTCCTGTTCTGTTTCCCAGATTAATGCCACCGATTATTTTTCCAGCGTCAGCGTCAAGCCAGACACCGCACCGTCAACTTTAGCGTCGCTCAGGTACAGGCGAGACGGCTCAATATTAAACTGTTTCACCAGCCTCGCCTTAGCGTTTTGCGAACGTAACCGCGCCAGCGCTATCAATTGCTCCTGGTCCACTAACTCAATCTCTGTAGCGAGCATGGCATCCCAGGCACTGCGCGCCAGCAAGCTATCGCGCTGTTCGTCATCTTCAGGCAAAGGGGCACTGATCAAGGTTTCCACATCGCGATCAGAGCCAGACTCGTAACGGCGAATCAGCTTACGGCGCCATTTCTTTTCCTGCACGGCCGCATCAATACCCAGCCAATCATCACCCGCCACATCCTCAGCAATGGCCCGCCCGGCAATAGCGGCACGGTCTTCTGCATTGGTGGTCCCAACCAGCCCAATATGTAAATGCGGCTTCTCCGTTAGCACCTTGGCCAGTGCCTGCAAAGAACCGGTTGTTTGCACACCGGCCTGCGCACTGCCCGGCTCAAAGGCGATGGTTTCCAAATTCTCGCCACCGGCCAAGCCGGCCAGTACAGAAAACGGTGCCGTAGCCGCTTTGACCACAATATTAGTCAGCACCTTCAAGATCATGCCACTGACACTAAAACTGGGATCATCCAGATCCCCGGACATTTTCACCGGCAGGGTAATTTCACCGGAACGACTGCGCAGAACAGACAAGCCCAGTTTCACCGGCGCTCTCACCGCGTTCTCACTGGCGACTTTTTCACCCAAATAAAACTGATCCGCAAGAATATCGGCAGCGCTATTGAGGTGATTTTTCTCAACGCTGACCTCGGTATCCACCCCCAACTGCCCCTTCTCTACCAAGTATCCCAAGTACAGGCCGGTGTAAGGCGAAAGGCTCGTCATTTCATAGTTATGCAGAGACACCTGCATGTCCGTGGAGAACGGCTCCGAAGACAGCCGGCCCTTAACAGAGAAGGGCGCATACCGATCAACTTGCGCACTCAGATTCACGTTGGCAGTGCGCCCAGAACGGGTATCCAAGTTACTCACCGTGCCCGCCAGTTGATATAGCCCAATGCGAAAATGGGGGCTCAGCGATAAATCTTCATGGCGTACTTGGCTGCCCACTAAACGGAGTTTATCTACCGTTACCTGCCAGGGCTTGGACGATGACGATGCAGAAGGAGAACCGCCCGAGGACGCCGGCGCCGGCATACCGGCCTGGATGCGCGATGCCACATCGCGGCCTTGAGCATCCACCCGGTGCAGCATATCTATACCGGTGAGCAGGATCTCTCCCACGCGAACCTGCTGGGTTGCGGTCGCCAATGACACATTTTTAACCTGCCCTTTATTCACCTTAATCAAGGGACGGCCGCCCTCCTGCAGGTTAAGGTTAATCACGCCAGCACTGCCATTCACCGTAATATCTGGCGTGTCACCTTTCACCGTGGACTGCAAATCCACGCTAAGCTGCCCACTGGTCATTTTCAGTGGTGCCTCGCGCTCCAGCCACGGGGACAACGGCGCCAAGGGCAAAGCAGTCAACGCCCCCTTCGCACTGATCGACAACGGCGCCAATTGACCCTCACCGGAATGAGTCAACGAGCCTTGCTCCTGAAGGGTTGCCTTGCCTTGCCAGGTAAACGTGGCCTCTTCACCTATAATAAGGTTGCTCAGGGTCAGGCCACCGTCGGTAAGCGTCATTGTTTGCGCCGGGTTCAGGGTCCGGTCCGTGAGGCGCAAGGCATTCCCTTCTATTGCCAAATTATCCAGCCGGGTAACCCAGACCGTCTCAGCCTCGGCAATACGCTCAGCCGCCTCTTGGGCCTTTTCTTTCACATCTTGCTTGCGTTGCTCCGCCTCTTGCGGATCCACTGGCAGGAACAATGTGGCGAGATCCAACCCATCTTCCGCCAGTACCGCATTCACTTGAGGCTGCTCCAAGGCAACGTTAGGCAGCTGTATCTCTTTCTTGGCGCTATCCACGGAAATACCTGTCACGGTCAACGCTGGCACCTCAACGCTCGGCGCTTGCTCACCAGGCTTCTGGATCTGCAAATCCCGCAATGTGAGCTTACCATTATTGACCATCACCCGCGGCCCCTGTTCAGTACTGAACAGGTAGTCCGTTTGCAAATCCAGTTCGCCGGAGGGCACCGTGAATCTCACCTCGCCCTCGGCCAGTTTAGCCAGCGACACCAGGTCAACTTTTTCTATGCTTAGATGGCCATGGGCCAGAAACGGTGAAAACGCAAAATGGCCATTCCAATCAAAAGCGCCACCCTCTGGCCCCTCTAAATGAATAGCGTAACCATTCTGGTCTTCCCCTTTTGCAACCGTGGAAAAGTTTGTCACCGTGAACGCCACAGGCAAAATTAGCTGGTGGGGTTCCTTGCCCGTAGCTTCGGTATAACGCAGTTCTCCGTGACTGAGCGACAACTCATCTACGGAGATGTTCGGCAACGACGACTCCGCATCAGAGACGGGTTCCACTTTTGGGTCACTGTCTGCCTGTTGCGTTTCCATATGGGCGATGATGTCGTCGAAATTAAAAACCGACCCAGGGTTACGCTGAGCTCTAACGTTCAGCCCCTCAACACCGATTTGCTTGAAATGCCAGCGCCAACGGAACAACGACGAAACCTCGAAATTCACATAAAGCTGGTTAAAACCCAATAAGACTTGCGTTTGCTCATCGTTGATAGCGAAACCGTTCACCGTGGCACTCAACGCCAGCGGATTAATTTTTACCTCGCTAATCACCACCTCACGGCCAGTCAATTCAGCAAGGGCATCTCGGGCGTTATCGCGCACCAAGCCGGGAGCAACAAAAAAGCCCAGCAACACGTACAATAAATAGAAGCCAGCCAGAATCACCAACGCTTTGGTCTTCCAGCTGCTGCCCTTCAACGCCTGTATAACTTTCACGCCGTTCTCTCCGCTGAGATTAAAATTTTGACACTATGGTAACAGTTGGGCCGAGCAATGGCGCCCCAAACCCATTGCTACACCGCCGCGGCTGTGGAGAATGAGCTCATTGATTTCAGGAGCCCGTCCCATGAGTAATAACTACCTGCTAAACCTGTACGAAAAAGCCTTAAAACTGCCGGCCGGGCGCAAGATTTTCTCTATGGTATTCAGCCGAAAAGCCCCTTACTTCGCGACCATCACCCCGACCATCGCTGAACTGCGCCCTAATTTCTGCAAGGTCACATTCAAGAAGCGTAAAGGGGTGGAAAACCACATCCAAACCGTTCACGTCATCGCTATCTGCAATGCGATGGAGTGCGCCATGGGCGCCATGGCGGAAGCCTCTGTACCCAAGCATTTACGGTGGATTCCCAAAGGCATGGACGTGACCTACACCGCCAAAGCCACCACCGACATCACCGCCACCGCCGAAGCCAACCCGGAAGACTGGAAACCCGGCAACCTGCCTGTCACGGTTAAAGCCACACGGGACGATGGCACCGTAGTGGTAGAAGGCACCATTAATCTGTGGATCAGTGAAAAATCACAGAAGTAAAACCGCCCAGAGAACCGCTGAATACAGCGCAGGAAAAAGAGAAAACCCCGATAGTCATGGTACAACCAGGCCGGCAAACGCATCACCTGCCTGACACAACATCAGGTTTAGGGCGGGCCGCCTAACGCTTAATGGGCAGGCACGCCCTTCAGCATAAACGCCGCCGACGCCCTCGCGGATTCTTGAATCAAATCCTGCTGTTTTAACCCACTGCGTTTAAGCGGTTTAAAATCATGATCCCCAACCGGCAGCCAGTGCATGTGCACCTGCTCTGGCAAACCATAACCTGCCACCTCATCCGGCTTACCAAAGGGGTCCCGCTCGCCCTGGCAAATCAACATAGGCACCGCCAGATCTGGCAGATGGGCAATCCGTGTTTTCTCGGGTTTGCCAACCGGATGAAAAGGATACCCCAGCGCAACCACGCCATCGATATCCGCACCCTCGGCTGCCAGCATAGAAGCCATTCGCCCCCCCATGGACTTGCCACCGATCCACAGTGGTAGTGATTCATTAACCGCACCACACAACTCACCGGCCAAGGAGTGTGCTTGCTCAACGCGCGCGGCAAAAGCGCTCAGCAGTTTGGGTGCTCGGTCCGGTGGAAATTGGCGCTGTTCGTAGCGCCGCCGTTGCATATACGGGAATTCAAAACGCAGCACGGCCACGGACTGTGAAGCCAACGCCGCAGCCATAGCATTCATAAAATCACTGTCCATGGCGGCCCCAGCCCCATGTGCCAGCAGCAGCAATGCTAGCGGCTCCTGCGCCGCGTCATACAAACAACCCGTGCCCAACCACTCACTCATAAGCAGGCCTTACCGTCATAGCGCAGCCTGCAACGCACGTAACTGGCTTCGTAGGGCATCAGCGAACACCACCTGAAATACATCCAGCGGTGGAGCGTTAATCACGGCAGCTACCACCGGCGCAGGCTGACTCACCGCCCAACAACCGATTACCGACTGTTGGGTTTGCATCAGGAAACGAATTGCTTGATCCCCCTCCAAACCAAATTCATTCTCTAACCGTCCGGCTAAATGGACAAACTGGGCCAATAAGGCCTGCTTGAACTCCCGTGCCTGGGGTTCATCCAAATTGTGCTCCAACACGGTATGCAGAATAGAGGTTAAGCGGCAAAATAAAGGCCGCCCGATTAACAACTCACTGATTGCCGCCCACAGCGGCTCCCCCTGAGCTAATGGCGCCACCACCATATCATCCAGCTCATTTAGATAGAGCGCCAAAAAAAGGGCTTCTTTGGAGGGGAAATACCGGTATAGCGCAGCTTTGGTAACACCGGACTGGCGAGCAATCGCCGCCAAACTAATGGCGTCGAACCGTTGTTCAGCAAAGAACATCGCCGCCGCCTCAAGAATTTGTGCACGCCGCTCCGCTTTCTGTTCCGGGGAGCGGGCACGTTGAAAGGGACAAGAATTCACGCCTGTAACAATCCAGCCAGTCGGTGCTTAATCATACGGCGTGCGAGCTTGCCGAGCCAGACCATCAGCACGTTGCTTAACCGGGGAAGCATGATGGTGCGATAGCGCCCGGCCAACGCCTTACTAACCCCGCATCGGTTCGCATGGTATACGCCTTGAAGAGCAAGGAATGAGCCGCTCTGGAACGCCGTAATAGACGCCACATTGATGAGGAAAACACCCCTCCCTGCCGACTTCCACACCTTGATTAACCGCATTCAATTGCGGCACCAACCGCCAAGTCAAATCCATCAACACAGTCACCGTTACCTGAACCATATCGAGCAGTACTACAGCGCCGGCTCGCAAAATTTACCAATCGCTGAAATACGCCTTTTGACTAAACCCATCGGAAAATAAAGAACCCTAGCCAACTAAACCGTGCCCCACAGGCTCAACTGCCCATGGGGCCCCGGCGGCACAAACCCACTGGTATCCAGCGACAGCGATTCGCGCGCGGCCAGCCCAGCACTGCGACAGGCGGAATCAAAACGCTGACGGAGTAAGTGTGACCAAGCACCTTGCCCACTCTGACGGTGATGCCAACGGCTATCGTAAATCGCTCCGCCGTGTAGATCCCGCATCACGGACATGACCTTATCCGCACGGTCTGGATAGTGCTCCTCTAGCCATTGCTGCCACAACGGCCCCACTTCGTGGGGCAAGCGCAGCACCACATAGCTCGCCTGCTGGGCACCGGCCATGGCCACCTGATGAACAATATCTTCCAGTTCGTGATCATTAATAAAAGGAATCACCGGCGCCACCAATACCGTCACCGGTACGCCGGCTCGGCTCAGTTCGCGCACCACTTTAAGTCGTTCCTTTCCCCCGCTGGCGCGAGGCTCCAGCTGGCCCTTAAGGCGGTTATCCAACGTGGTAACCGAGACAGCGACGCAAGCACGCCCTGCCCGCGCCATGGGCGCAATCAAGTCTAAATCTCGCAGCACTAAGGTGCTTTTGGTAATCAGGCTGAAAGGGTGCTGACAATCCACCAGCACCTGCATCAACTCGCGCGTAATGCGTCGCTCACGCTCAATGGGCTGGTAAGGGTCGGTCACGGTACCCAGTACAATCGGCCGGCAACGGTAGCTTGCTTTACGCAAACTATCGCGCAGCACTTCGGGGGCATTGTCCTTACAGAAAATTTCGCTCTCAAAATCCTGGCCGGGGGATAGGTCCACATAGGCATGATTGGGACGCGCATAGCAGTAGATGCAACCGTGCTCACACCCCCGATAAGGGTTGATACTCTGCTCAAAAGGCAGGTCCGGGCTGCGGTTGGTCATGATAATGCTGCTGGCTTTCTCACGGTGATAGCGAGTGGGCCGATTCACAGGCGGACTATTAGATTCAGAATGACTGACGGCAAAACGCCCTGGTCGCTGGCTGAGGGTTCCCCTATTCATTGCACGCATACACTTCACCTCTGCATGTACTGTCTTTTTGTACAGTATATGCAGAGGCCTACCAACTCAAGTGCAATCCGTGCGTTCCTCGACAAAAGGCCTACAAACTGCGCAACTTACGCAGCTCGCGCACACCCACCGCCAGCGTCATAAAGTCGTAGGGGCCTTCCGCTTGCAGGCTTTGCAAGCGATTTACGCCAAAGGCTACTTTTTGGCGCGACTTCTCCTCCCAAGCAGCAAATCTTGCCGCCGCTGTCTCGCCTGCGCACTCCAGTACTTTAGCGGCCACTTGCCGATGCAAACGGTAAGAGTCTTCTCGTAGATTAGCCCGGGCCAAGGCTTGCCAGCGATCCTGAACAGACAGATCGATAATCGATGACAATAGCCACAAAATATGCAGTTTATCGCCGACGAAGAAGTACACTTGCGCTGCCAGTTTCAACGGCACCTGAGCCTGAGAGGCAAGCTCTACAATATCCAGAGCACAGCCTAGCACCATGGTATTGGCTAGCATTTTCGCTTCTTTCTCGGGAACGCCATCGTCTTTCATGCCCTCCACAGCCTGATCCCATTCCTGCCGGTAACTGCCCGGCAGCACCTCGGGCAACATACTTTCCAGTTCAGCAATGGCCTGCCGGTAACGGGCCACAGCTTCCGCCACCGGACGGCGCCCCCACTTGTAATGAATCAGCCAAGTGGTCACGTGCTTCATCAGCCCGATTACGCGACCATAAAGCCGTAATTGCACCTGACTATCCACCCGCCCATCCAGCTCATCCACCGGCGCCCAATAAAGGTCCCCGTCAAAAACGGCATGAGCCATGACATAGGCCTTCACCAGCCGATGCAATGACAAACCATGCTCATCTGCGTAACGATGAACAAAAGCAAAGCCCACGCGATTAACCACTGCATTAGCCAGCACGGTGGCGATCAACTCCCGGCGCAAACCGTGATTAAGAAGATCATCACCAAACGACTCCACCAGTTCCCGCGGGAAGTAATGCAGCACATCTTGATCAAAAAAGGCATCGTCAGGCACATCCGATGCTAGCAAGGCATCGAACAAGGCATTCTTCGTATAGGACAACAGCACCGACAGCTCCGGGCGAGTCAGCCCTTTACCTCGGGTACGGCGCTCACTTAACCCTTCATCATCTGGCAAAAATTCCACCGCACGCACCAGCATCACCTGGCGCTCTAGTGTCCGCAGATGGTTAGCATGTTCATCCAGCCGCGACGCAGCGTTATATTCCAACAGGCTGAGCGCCAAGCTTTGCACGTAATTGTCACGCAATACGGCATCGGCTACATCGTCGGTCATGCGCACCAGTAAAGGGTCGCGGGTATCCCGATCCAGGCGCCCATCGCGCAGACGCTGGTTCAATGGAATCTTGATATTCACTTCCCGATCCGAGCTGTGCACGCCGGCGGAATTATCGATGGCGTCGGTATTAATGCGGCCACCTTTGAGAGCAAACTCAATACGGCCCAGCTGCGTGAGCCCCAGGTTGCCACCCTCACCCACAACCTGGCAGCGTAGATCCTTGCCGTTTATACGAATGGCATCGTTGGCTCTGTCGCCCACTTGGCCATGGCTTTCATTACTACCCTTCACATAAGTGCCGATACCGCCATTCCAGAGCAGCTCCACCGGCGCCTTGAGAATCGCCGTAATCAATTCCGCAGGCGTCAGCGTGCGCTCAGTAATCCCCAACGCCTCGCAAGCCCGCTCACTGAGCTCAATACTCTTGGCACGGCGCGACCAGACGCCCCCCCCTTCAGACATAGCCTCGCGATCGAAGTCATCCCAAGTGGCACCTTTGGTTGTAAACAGGCGTTGTCGTTCGACAAAAGTAGCGGCCGGGTCCGGGCTTGGGTCGATGAAAATATGCAGGTGATTGAACGCGGCAACTAGCTGAATCTGGTCTGATAGCAACATACCGTTGCCGAACACGTCCCCACCCATGTCACCAATGCCAACCACAGTGAAAGGCTCAGCCTGAATATCCTTGCCCTGTTCGCGAAAGTGGCGTTTTACGCTTTCCCAGGCACCGCGAGCAGTAATACCCATTTGCTTGTGGTCGTAACCCGCACTGCCACCTGAAGCAAACGCATCGCCCAGCCAGAAACCGTAATCGTCAGCCAGGCCATTGGCGATATCCGAGAACGTCGCAGTGCCTTTATCTGCGGCCACCACCAAATAGGGGTCATCTACGTCATGACGAACCACCTGATCCGGCGCCACGATCGTATCGCCCTCGCGGTTGTCGGTGATATCCAGAAGCCCGCGAATGAAATCTTTGTAACAGGCGATGCCTTGCTGCTGCCACGCCTCCCGGTCACTGGGCGTGCCGCCTTTCACTACAAAGCCACCCTTGGCACCCACCGGCACGATAATAGCGTTCTTAACCATCTGAGCTTTGACTAGGCCCAGCACTTCGGTGCGGAAATCCTCACGGCGGTCGGACCAACGCAGGCCGCCACGGGCCACAGGCCCACCACGCAAATGAATACCTTCCATGGTGGGCGAATAGACAAAGGTTTCGTACATAGGCAGCGGTGGCGGCAACTCGGAAACTTTCGTTGGGTCGAGCTTGAGGCTGACATAAGATTTGTCGTTGCCTCCTGCCGTTCGCTGATAGAAGTTAGTACGCAGCCCTGCTCTCACCACGCTCAAAAACGCCCGCAATACTCGGTCTGCATCCAGTGAAGCTACGCTGTCCAGTTCTTGGGCCAAGCTCTGTGACAGTTTCACTCCTTCATGCTCACGGCGACTATCGCTTAACTGCGGGTCAAAACGGTTCTCAAAAAGCTGCACCAATAAATGGGCAATGCGTGCATGTTCCGCCAGTAACTCCTCCATGTAATTTTGAGAGAAGGGTAATCCTGTTTGAATCAGGTATTTTGTCAGCGTACGCAAACACACCACTTGGCGGGCATTTAGCCCTGCCAGCAACACCAGTCGATTAAGACCGTCATTTTCGGTATCGCCATTCCAACATTGCAGAAAAGCCTGTTCGAAATAACGTTTCTGTTGCACCGGCCCCAAACAGCAGTCCCCGTTGACTTGCACATCAAAAACCTGAATCCAGCGGGGCTCACCGCCGCGAGGAGTCACCTGGGTGGGGTTCTGGCGCACGACTCGCAGGCCAAAATTCTCCAGCGCCGGCAGCACAGCGGATAACTCAATGGGATTATTCAAACTGTACAGGCGCAAACTGGTTGGACACGCCGCACCATCCGCATCGGAAACAGTCAAACAGGGCAACACAGGCTGGTCCGCTCTCAGCTGAATCAAGTACTGCAAGTCTGCGGCAGCTTCCACAGCGCTGTAGGCTTCCCGATAACTTAAAGGAAAGGCTTCTCTATACTGCAACGCCAACGTAGCACCGTCACCGGCCCGGGGGCCCATCTCCTCGCACTCGTCATTCTGGTCACTGGTTTTGCGTAACACTTCCCCTAGCTGATCAGACCAAGAGCGGGTGATCTCGATCAACCGCTCCTCTACCTGGTTATCGTTCATTGCCAGCTGCATACCCTGGGGGATGCGAACAATACAATGAATCCGAGCCAGCCCTTCACGGAGAAAATCCACCGTACGTTCCACCGAGCGGCCATTACACAATGTCATCAGCTCAGCCGTCACCTTGTCGCGCAGTTCCGGGGAATAACGCTCGCGGCTTAGGTAAATCATGCAGGAATAAAAACGTCCGTAACGGTCTCGACGCACGAAAACCCGCAAATGGTGACGATCACGCAGGGCACGAATACCCATGCAAATGTCATACAGCTCTTGCTCGCTACACTGAAATAATTCATCACGGGGCAGTTGGTAAATAATGTCGCGCAGGTGCTTGCCGGAGTGCGAGCGACCTGGCAAACGAGAACGCTCCAGCACGTAATTCACCTTGCGGCGAATCAATGGAATATCCCGGGGCCGGTTGATATAGGCATCAAGGGAAAGCAAACCGATATAGCGGTCGGTGCCTTCAACGCAACCGTCTGCAGCCAAACGTTTTACCGAAACCACATCCATGTAGTGAGGATGATGAATATGCGAACGCACATTGGCTTTGGTGACAACCACTAGGCGACCATGGCGGATGTATTTGGCCATTTCTTCATTCGGTGCAATAAATTCATCCGCATTGGCATAGGGGCTATTCGGGCGGGCCAGACCAAGCCCTGCAGCATTATCCAGGTGCAACTGGATGCCCCCCTCCATATCTTTTGCTTCAGAGCGGGCATAACCAAGAAAGGTAAAGTGCTCTTCAGACAACCATTCAATAAACTCTTTTGCTTCCTGTAGCTCCTGTTGGTCTCGATTAGGATAACTGGCCGATAAATTAGCCTGGGTCGCGCTAAGGTTATTGAGCATGGGCTCGAAATCTTCCACCACCACACGCAAGTCATCGAGCACACGTTCAAGAATAGCCTGCAAGTTGGCGTAATCCTTATCCTCGCCCAGCGGTTCGAATTCCACATAGATCATGGATTCAGCGGGCTGCTCACCGTCACCGACACCAACCACCTGGGTGAGATGCCCATGGGCATCGCGGCGCATCTGAATCACCGGATGCACAGTCCAGTCAATAGCCGTACCCGCATCACGCACGGCCATAGCTACGGAATCCACCAAGAACGGCACATCATCGGTAACAGTGCGTAGTGCAGCAAGCCCACCGGGGTGGCAAGGGGGTTTCAAGTGGATAAGGGTTTCGCCGGGGTGGCGTTGGAGTGTCATCAACCAGTGCTGCTGGGCGATTTGAAAAAGCGCCTCAGGGGAGCGAGCGGTCAGTGCAGCAAGGCTGCTCATTTCATAATAGGCAGTGAGAAAACTGCGAAAAAGAGACTGTTGATCAGCGCCGATGTGAGCCGTCACCAGCCCTTCCAGCTGGGCCTGCAATAGCGCTTCGCGTTGAGCGACCTCATACTGCATCAAAACCTCCGGCGTCCTTATACTACGAAACGTATCGAGTAAAACCGAAGCACGTGGCCAACCACGACCTTCAAGCTCTCCTAGGCCCGCCGGGCACACGCACAGGCCTTTTCGCTCACTCTATACCCCCGGTAGCAATGAATGCCAGCCTGGCTTTTCATGTCGTAGAACCACGCTCAAGCTCTCCGCTCATTCTTTAAGGAATGCCAATCTGAGAGCGCCGTCATACTCGACAAACGCCCCGGCCTAATTAAACGAAACGGCGTGGCCGCCCGCTAATAGCGGCCACAGGGGCAGACGGCAAGGCCTAAAAGACCCTAGAAGAAAGGAGGAGAAAAGAGGCGAGAAACTACTGCATCGATTCCTGCTGCACTAACACCCATGGCGGCAGCACCACGGTCCACAGAGCTTTGTCTTCGGCGAACCAGGCTTGTGCCTGCTCATCGCTCACCTTGTCAACCTGCGTCTTGTCACGCCACAGAGCAATCAGTTCTGCCTGATCTTCTGAAAATGCCAGCGCGACCTCAATCAGATCTAACTCTGGCGCCACATAGATCGTCTGGCCACGGGCAAAGAAGGGCTGCAGCTCTTTCCAGCTAGCTTTTGCGGTTTCGTGGTTGAGTTTAGCTTTGAGGATTTCCCGCTGTTCTACTTGCTCAGACATGACCGACTCCTGCAATGAAGCGATGCATTATCGAGGTTCTGCTGCGGGCAATCAAAGGGAGAAAAAAAGACGCCCGCCATTTGGGGGTGGCGGACGTAAGCTGTACCGGGTCGAAATCGAACATCCGTGTTCCATCGCGTCCTTGCGAGATCCACTTTAGGCAAATCAGCCAACGCTAATAAGGTAAAAAAACGCCAATCCCTGTAAGCTTTTCGCCATATAACGCAAAGGGCAGGTATTTCTGCCCAACACAGCCTGCGTTACCACTCGATAGTTCGACTTGCCTCCGGTACTGCCCGGTTTCGGCGATCGAACAGAGCAAACTGAGCCCCCTTGTCATCAAATGACACCACCGAAAACGCATTGTTGCTGAAAACCTCCCCCGGCACGCTGACATGCCCTAAGGGCCGTCCCCAACCGCTATACAGCAACCCCGGCACCCGAATCATTGGACGATACCAACGAAACGCGAATAGCGCGGTGGGCCAAAACAACCCCGAACAGGTCCAACTGTGCACCTTCTTGCCCCCATTCAAGGTCAGGCTAGCGTACAGAGAGGCATGCACATCACCGCTGAGCACCACCAGTTTTTGGCTCGCGCTTTTTGCCATGGCCGACAACAAGCGCTGGCGCTGATGACGAAAGCCTTCCCAGGCATCCTTACCCTGAAAGGGACGGCGTTGTTCAGGAAACATAACAACGGAGGTCACCAAAACCTTGATGCGATCAGGATCACGATCCAGCCATTCGACAAACGCCTGCTCCTGCACCTCGCTGATCATCTTGCGCTGCCAGGGCCAGCGGCTTAGAACCCGCTCGGTACGCACATCCATCACAAAGAAATCCGCCGGGCCACGGGAAAAGGTATACCAGAATTTATCGGGATCGCGGTCCAAATAGGTGCCGGCCTGATTCAAGGGAGCAGCCGGAGAATGGGACGCTTGGTAAATCTGATAGGCCTTGATCGCAGCCGGATACTTGTTGGTCCACCGATCGGCATCCGCCTTGGCTGGCCAGTTATTCTCGATTTCATGATCATCAAGGATCATGTAGCTATTGGTTTCCCTTAGCAGTTTCGCCAAATGTGGCTGAGAAAAACTGGTCCGATAGAGAGAATCGAAATCATCAGGGGTGGTAGCGGCACCAATGCTATACAGGGCATCGGCATAGACCTGATCGCCACCGAAGAGCACAAAATCCAGATTGTGTTGCTCCGCCTGGGCCGACATTTCTGCAAAAATTTTGTCCGCGCGATCATCCTGAATAATGCCATCCAGCCCTACAAACCGGTAACAACAGGAACCGAACAGGAAGGTAGTCTGATTCGCCGTTGGCTGATGGGTAGAAAAGCGCCCCGTATCCACACCATGCCAATCCAACGGTGTCTGTTCTTCCGAGCGCACCCAACCTGCCTGATATTGATAGCAGGCCCCCGGTTTTAGCTTATTGATTACCACGACCCCGGACCCGTCAAAATTACCATTGAGGCGGAATCGTCGGGGTTCAGACCAACGTTCTTCGCCCAGCTCACGCCAACGCACCCGCCCCCACATGAATTTGTTCCCGGCTCCTAGCTCTCCTTTGGGCAATGCCCCGAAAAGACGCACATGAGACTCCCCGGACTCACCGGTAATAGGGCCAACCGAAAAACGGTTTACTATTGCTACCATGGGTTATTCTCCCGCTGCATTGAGCCCCCCGGCTCACGCTGCTAGCATCACTGAAAAGAGGTGAGATCCCCCCTTCATCCACTGATGGATATAGACACTTTGTTCAACGACTCGAAAGCCACCCTGTTGTTGCTTGTCGCTTTTTTATCAGTCTGTCTGTCCACACTGGCATCCGCCAATGGACCGGACACCCAGATTATTGGCGAACAACAAGAGCACCTACACCCTTATAAGGGCCTGTATTCCTTTTGTACGCCTGCGGATCAATCACCAGACATTACTGACATTCTTCAACGCCCAGACCTACCATGGCAACCTACCGGTGCCGGCGTACCGAATTTAGGCTTTATCAGGGATCATTGCTGGTTCCGTTTCTCAGTTCGCAACCTTAATCAGTTCCATAGTGCCTGGCAGCTGGAAATCGACTACGCCATGCTCGGCGAAATCGATGTTTACCAAATTGATGCCGGCGGTAATCTGGTTGCCCATTTCCAGGCAGGCATGGACCGTGACTTTTCAGTGCGCCCAGGCACCGCCCCCAAGCCAGCCTTCCCGCTTACCCTACCGGCCGGCACCGACAGCGACATCCTGCTCAAAGTTTCCTCTGCACACAGCATTCAGTTACCGCTGGAGTTGATGACGCAAGAAAACTACAACGCCTCCACGCAAACACAAAGCATAGTGCAAGGCATTTTCTTCGGCGGCATGCTGGTGATGATTCTTTATAACCTGTCGCTGTTCTTTTCCATCCGCGAAAAAGTCTACCTGCTATATGTATGCTGGTCCGCCGTTGTCACCCTGTTCATGGCAGTCCTGCATGGCTATGCCCAGCGTTATTTGTGGCCGCACTCTATCCTGATCAGCCAGTACATCATTCATTACCTGCTACCCTTAGTGGCACTGCTACCGCCTCTGCTTGCCCTGCATTTTTTATCATTACAGGAAAAATCCCCTCGCCTTGCCGTGTGGCTGCGGATCTTGATCGGCATAGGCACGATACTATTTCTAGCGACCCCCTTTACCAGCCGCACTTTCCTAATACCGATTTCCGCTAGTGCTATTTTGCTGATGGATTTCAGCATTTTTCTCGTCGGCCTAATTCGCACCCGAGCCGGCGATCCGGACGCGCGTATTTTCACCCTGGCTTGGTTCTGCTTTATTGTCGGTGCGGCGACTATTGCGCTGAATAAATATGGCCTAATCCCGCGCAACATACTGACCGAAAACCTAATGCAAATCGGTGTTTTCTTGGAGGTCGTGCTGCTTTCACTGGCCTTAGCCCGGCGCATCAATCGCTTGAAAGAGGCCCACTCCAACTCCGTTCGCGACCGCGCCATCGCAGAAATGGAAGCGTTTAAGGCTGGGGCCAGAAACCACGCTAAAAGTGAATTTCTAGCGACGATGAGTCATGAAATTCGTACCCCCATGAACGGAATTATGGGCATGACTGATCTGTTGCGTCGCACCGACATGACCCAACAACAGGAGCAATATGTCGGCACCATCTACCAATCGACCCAGTCGCTGCTAAGAGTCATCAACGACATTCTTGATTACTCTAAAATTGAGTCCGGCAAACTCGAACTGGACTACCGCTCTATCGCGTTAGAAAACATCGTCGATGACTGTGTTCGCTTGTTTGCACTGCACTCCAGTGAAAAGGGCCTACCGCTCTATATCCACATTGATAGCCGCGTCCCTGAGCGCATCAAAACCGACCCCATTCGCCTCAAGCAAATCATTACTAATCTGCTCAGCAATGCCTTCAAGTGCACCGATCGGGGCCACATTGCCCTGCATGTAAACTTGAAACAACCCCCCAATAACAAGGGGGTATGCATGCTGATGATCGAAGTAGTCGATACAGGGATAGGTTTGGATGAAGGGCAGCAATCATCGCTGTTCCAAGCATTTACGGACCTGTCAGCCAAAACTAAACACAATGGTGCCGGCCTTGGGCTGGTAATCTGCAAACGGTTGATCGAACTACTAGGCGGGGAAATTGGTGTCTCCAGCTCCCTAGGCCGCGGCGCCACGTTCTGGATATCACTGCCCGTAGAGGTGGAAACTAATCAAAGAAAACCGGTTTTGGAAAATCGCAAGGCCGTCATTATTTCTAGTTCCGCACCACAACTACTCAGCCTGTCTCAGATGCTTAGCCGCTGGGGGGCTAAAACGTTGGAATATCGCAACGTCGCTGCGGCGCTGAACCCTGCCAACCCTAGCCAAGCCGTGGATTATCTTATCGCTGAATTGCCGGTCCTAGAAAACCCGCAAAACGTTGAGCAACTTCGTGCCCAATTCGATAACCCCGCGCTGATATTGCTGCACCCTACAGGTCAGCCTCTCAGTGACAATCTACCGGAAAATCTGCTGCTGATAGAAACGCCGTTTTCCTGCCAGGCACTCAAACGAAGCCTGCTAACTGGTCCCGACGAAAACAGGGCCTTTACAGAAAAACGCGCGCCCTTAATCTGCCTGGACCAAGCCAATATACTCAAAGTAATCGTGGCGGAAGACAATGCGGTGAACCAGCTGGTGATCGACAGCATTCTCAAATCACTGGGTATTCATGCCACCCTGGTTAGTGATGGAGAGCAAGCCCTCGAGCTGGTGCGCAACCGGCCAAATCACTGGGATATCATATTCATGGATTGTGAAATGCCCATCATGGATGGCTATCAAGCCAGCCGGGAAATTCGAGCACTCGAAGCCGAACATGAAGCACAGCCCCATTGCTGGATCATCGCCCTGTCAGCCCATGCCACCGGGGACTATGTGCAAAAAGCCCGTGATGCCGGGGTAGACGATTACCTCAGTAAACCGGTTTCCCAGCAACAGGTGCGTGACGCCCTAAAACGCGGGCAGGTCCCCAAGGGCACCCGCTAATTGCCATACCTGCCTGAGAGACGAAAAGCTAACCACAAGCGGTTCTCTCAGGCACGGTGATTCCCCCCACGCACACGAAACATACCTGCGATTGCCTGCCTTAAATGCCCACCGGCGCCCCTGTTCCCAGGGCCCAGGTTTCACCGCGAATATCACAGGATGAAAAACCCCGGCAGCACCCGTATCATAGGCCACCCATTTTTTGGAAATTGATGCCGTTCCCATGAGTGACACTCCCCGCAAGATACTGGTCACCAGTGCCCTTCCCTACGCCAATGGCCCTATTCATCTCGGCCATTTGCTGGAATACATTCAAACGGACATCTGGGTTCGCTTCCAGAAACTCCGTGGCCAGCAATGCATCTATGTGTGTGCTGACGACGCCCATGGCACCGCCATCATGCTCAAGGCCGAGGAAAACGGCGTCACCCCGGAACAGCAAATCGCCCAGGTGAAAGCCGACCACGAGCGTGATTTCGCCGATTTCCAAGTAAGCTTCGACAACTACTACAGCACCCACAGCCCCGAAAACCGGGCGCTGTCGGAAATGGTATTCCAGCGCAACAAAGATGCGGGCTACATTCTGGAAAAAACCATCACCCAGCTGTATGACCCGCAGAAAGGCATGTTCCTGGCCGATCGCTTCGTTAAGGGCACCTGCCCCAAATGCAAAAGCGAAGACCAGTACGGCGATAACTGCGAAGTGTGCGGCGCCACCTATACCCCTGCGGAGCTGATTGAGCCCTATTCTTCCGTCAGTGGCGCCACCCCGGTGGAAAAAGAAACCACCCAACTGTTCTTCGACCTGCCCAAGTTCGAAGCCCTGCTGCGCGAGTGGACCCGCTCCGGCGCCCTGCAGGAACAGGTCGCCAACAAACTGCAGGAATGGATTGAAGACCTGCAGCCCTGGGATATTTCCCGTGAAGCGCCTTACTTCGGCTTCGAGATCCCCGGCTACCCGGGCAAGTATTTCTATGTGTGGCTCGATGCCCCCATTGGCTACATGGCCAGCTTCCAGAATTACTGCGACCGTGAAGGGCTCAGCTTCGACGATTACTGGGGCAAAGAATCCACCGCCGAGCTGTACCACTTTATCGGCAAGGACATCATCAATTTCCACGGTTTGTTCTGGCCCGCCATGCTAGACGGCGCCGGCTTGCGCAAGCCCACTGCCATCTACAGCCACGGCTTCGTCACCGTGAACGGCGCCAAGATGTCCAAGTCCCGTGGCACCTTTATCAAGGCCCGCACCTATCTGGATCACCTGAGCCCGGAATACCTGCGTTACTATTTCGCCGCCAAGCTCTCCAGCCGCGTGGACGATTTCGACCTGAACCTGGAAGACTTTGCCCAGCGAGTGAATTCCGACCTGGTGGGCAAACTGGTCAATATCGCCAGCCGAACCGGCAACTTCGTCAAGAAGTTCGGCGGCACACTCAGCACCGAGCTAGACAACATGATGCTGGTGCGCGAAGTGCAGGAAGCAGGCCCGCGCATTGCCGATTTCTACGAGAAGCGCGAATTCGGCAAAGCCATGCGTGAAATTATGGCCCTGGCCGATCACGCCAACGTCTACATCGCCGACAAGGCTCCCTGGAGCCTCTCTAAGGAAGAAGGCAAAGAGCAGGAAGTGTTGGCTATATGCAGCACCGCCATTAACGTCTTCCGGCTGCTGGTGATCTACCTGAAACCGGTTTTGCCCGCGTTGGCCGAACGCGCCGAAGCCTTCATGCAGGTGGAGCCGCTCACCTGGGCGGATTCGGAGCAACTGTTACTCGGCCATGAGATTGCCAAGTTCAAGCCTCTGCTCAGCCGTGTGGATATGGCACAGGTAGAATCCATGCTCGAAGATTCCAAAGAAAGCACACCGGCCCCCGCTGCCGCCAAGCCTAAAAAGGCCGCCACGCAAAAAGCAGACGCAGGCGACAATGACGAAACCATCAGCATCGATGATTTCCTCAAGGTGAAATTGCGCGTGGCCCGCGTGGCCAAGGCCGCGCACGTAGACGGTGCCGACAAGTTGTTGCAGCTAACGCTGGACGTAGGCGAGCTGGGTGAACGCAATGTGTTTGCCGGCATCAAGGCCCGTTACGCACCGGAGGAGCTGGAAGGCAAGCTGGTCGTATTGGTGGCCAACCTGGCACCACGGAAAATGAAATTCGGCATTTCCGAAGGCATGGTGCTGGCCGCCGGCCCCGGCGGAGATGATATTCATATTCTCAGCCCCGACAGCGGCGCCGAACCCGGCATGGAAGTGCGTTAAATAGACGTGCGCTAATTGGCGACATAAAAAAACCGGCCACCGCCGGTTTTTTTATGTCTATCTAAAATCAAATCACCGCAGAATGTTGGGCAGAGTGTCGGGTTACGGCTGCGCCTAACACGACCTACCAGTGCACGCGGGGAATATCGTGTAAGTAGGTCGAATTAGCCTGAAAGGCGTAATCCGGCATTAAGCTTCAAACTCAATTCAACGTCGCCAAGTGCTCCCGCAGCGTCGCCTCATTTTCAATGGTAATCCGCCCGTAACCCAGCGTAATCAGCCCCTGTGCCTCAAAGTTTTTTAGCGTCCGGTGCACACCCTGGCGGGTCATGCCCATCATATTGGCAATGTGTTCGCGGGTCAGGCGCACCGTCACCGGTCCGCCCTCCGGCTTGCCGCCACGCTGCATTTGCGACAGAAACAACAGACGCTGCCCTATTCGCGCCTGGGTGCCACGCAAGGCGTCTTCTTCAATCATGGAAATGGCAGACCACAGGCGTTGGCTAATCAGATCCAGCACCACCGGATAGCTTTGCGGGTAACGTTGCAGCAAGTCACGGAAATAAGGGCCCGGCACCTCCACCAGCACGGCGGCCTCCTGTGCCGTGGCCCCATAGACGCGCCCAGCCCCCGGGGAAAACACCGCGTCGCCAAACCAGGTGCCGCGGTCAAATATAATTAACACCGCTTCCTGGCCCTGTGCATTCACTGAACTAATCCGCACCTGGCCCTCGGCAATCACACACAGATTGGACTGAGGTTCGCCCTTTTCATAAATCGGCTGATGGGCTTGAAACGCCCGCACACGTGCATGCCGCGCCGCTTCATGCAGCGCCTCGTCCGGGAAACCCGCCAATAAGGGGCAGTGCCGCAGCACCGTATACGCATCCGTCATGGCCCAATTGTAAACCAGTTGACAGTTTTCCCCCTAACCCCCGGCCTACACTCGAGGGAGTAAAAAACAGACCACATCATAAGGGGCACACCCCAAGATAAGCCCTACATAACGGGAGAGCGCTACATGAACAGCCAGGTCACTCTTAACCCAGCTACCATCCCCTCCAAAAAAAGCGCCGTCAGCGCCGAAGAATGGCAGCTGCGCGTGGATCTCGCCGCCGCCTACCGGCTCATTGCCCTGCACGGCTGGGATGATCTTATCTTTACCCACCTATCCGCCCGCCTACCCGGCGACGAGCACCATTTCCTGATCAACCCCTACGGCATGATGTTCGACGAGATCACCGCATCCAGCCTGGTGCGGGTAGATCAGGAAGGAAACAAGCTCGACGACAGCGATTACGACATCAACCCGGCCGGTTTTACCATCCACAGCGCTATCCATGCAGTGCGCGATGATGCTGCCTGCGTCATGCACACCCACACCACCGCTGGCGTCGCCGTATCCGCCCAGCAGGAAGGGTTGCTGGCCCTATCGCAACAAAGCCTGTTTCCGCTGGCCAGCCTCGCCTACCACGACTACGAAGGCGTAGCCCTGCGCGACGATGAGAAAGCCCGCCTGCAAGCCGACTTGGGCGACGCCAACTTCATGATCCTGCGTAACCATGGCCTGCTCACCGTGGGCAGCACCATCGCCGATACCTTTCTGAGCATGTTCATCTTGCAGCGGGCCTGTGAAATCCAGGTGCAAGCCCTGTCTGGCAACCGCCCGCTGACCCCGATCCCCGCCGGCATCGTCGACACCATCAAGCAACAGGCGGCACAGGTCACCAAGGGCATGGGCGGCAACCTGGCGTGGCCCGGCCTGCTGCGCAAGCTGGATCGCAACAACCCCGGTTATGCAGAATAAGGAGCGCACCGTGGATGACATGACCGCACCCCGCGCCGACTTTACTCACATGAAGGAGGGCACCGGCGAGGACTGGCAGATCATTGCCAAATCCTTCGGTGAATTCAGCAAAGGCCTGCCCGATCGCATCATCACTCACCTGCGCCTGCTGGAAGGCGACTTCGGCGGCTTCAAGATCGACCGCTTCCAGCACTGCCTGCAAACCGCCACCTTGGCCCATCGCGACGGCAAAGATGACGAATATGTGGTCTGCGCATTGCTGCACGACATCGGCGATACTCTCGGCACCTTCAACCACGCGGACGTGGCCGCCGTGCTGTTAGAGCCTTTCGTCAGCGAGGCCAACCACTGGATGGTGAAACACCACGCCATCTTCCAAGGCTACTATTTCTTCCACTACCTGGGCATGAATCGCGACATGCGCGAGAACTTCAAAGATCACCCGCACTATCGGCAAACCCTGGAGTTCGTCAGCAAATACGATTCGCCGGCATTCGACCCGGAGGGAGAAACCCTGCCACTGGATTACTTTGAACCCATGCTGCGCAAGGTTTTTGCCGAGCCGCGCAAGTCACTCTATAAAGAAGCCATGGCGGAGCAAGGCTAGCCAGAACCTAACCACCCTCTTTGCCGTTTACCCCACCGTTTAACGGCAAAGAGGGATATCTTCACGAAACACCAACCAAACAAACCTTTCTTCAGGAAAACATACCCTTACCCGTTATTTACTCTAATCACCGTGCATCACCTCTGCGCCTGTCCCCCTTCAGGCCAAAAAAATCCGCATGTTCTATCCTCGTTCTTTCTTGCCATTGCCAGCAGTACGCTATAACCCCAATGTATACAGATAATTAAATGTCTTTTTAGAGGTGCGAAATGGCGCGGTCACTAGAGGCACTTTGGGAAAAAGTTCACGCCCAAAAAAGTCGGATTCCCTCTCTCTATGGTGATATTGATTTCGATGTCACACCGGAGCGCTTTACCGATGACATCAAAACCCGCAGCGCCTTGCCGGAATCTTTTTCTCGCAAATACCGCGCCGGCATTCTTGCGGACAAAGAAAAAGTCGAACGGGCACGGGCCTACACCCTGCTCGGCGACACCGTGTCTGATGCTTATGCCGCGTTGATGCCGCAATACGGGTTTCGCCACCTGATCACCATGCTCAAAAAAGCCTGCGATGAAGGGCTGGAAGCCGTGGATGATGCACCCCAGGAATTAACCGATTTTATCTCTGCCATGGAATCCACCCCGCACTGGGTAGACATGGACCTTGTCCGTGAAGGGGCGCGCCTGAGCCGCAATCAAATGGCCAACTTGGCGCCCTACGTGATTCGCGGTGCCTTTGTGGCCACCTTCATGAACAAATACTCCGGCCTGCCCATGGCCATCACCGGCACCTTAGCCAACGAATCGGTAAACCAGCGCATCAACGAAACCGCCAGCTTCTTCACCACCGCCACCCTCCCCGGCTCACTGGAACGGTTCGGCCCCGGCTTCAAAGCCGCGGCCATGGTCCGTCTGATGCATTCCATGGTGCGCTTCAACATCATCAAACGCGCCACCATCGACAAGGGCGGCCCTTGGGACCCGGCGGTATATGGCATTCCTATTCCCCAAGTAGACCAAATGCCCGCCGGCACCATGCCCGCCTACCTCACGGCCTTCAGAGCACTGCGTAAAGGCCGTAAACAGTTCACCGCCAACGAGCGAGCCATTGTCGAACTGTCACGCTACCAGTGCTTTTTACTTGGCTTGCCCGAAGAACTGCTGCCCGCCGAAGCACCAGAGATCATCAACACCATGCTCACCTACTCCGGCACCCTGCGCGAAGGCTACGATGACGAAACCTGCGGCGAACTCACCCGCGCCACCATGTCCGTTTACCGAGGCAAAAACAAAAAACTTCTCAGCAAAGCGCACAACCTGGTTGAGCGCAGCTTTTCTAAAGTCTTCTTCACCCAGGCCTTTCTGGGCCGTAAAGACAAATCAAAAGCGCAAGAAATGGGCGTGGAACCCCACCTGATCGACTATGCCCTGTTTACTGTGGGCAACCTGCTAGTACTCCCCCGCCTCATCACCTACCGAACCCTGCAAGACATACCGGTAGCCAACAAGATAGCGGATAAAATACTGGTAAAGAGAATCAAGGAATTACTGGTGGAATACGGCCACGCGGAATACACCACCGACGCCAATCAGTACGCCCCAACAACACAGGAAATCACATAAAAAAGCGCGGCCTGAAAGCTGCGCAGGTGCCGGGTTACGGCTACGCCTAACTCGGCCTACACATTCTCAACAGGCCGTAATTCACCCAAGGGCTCAGAGAGCCAGAAAGGCGNCCCCCCATTTTTAACCGCCCGAATGAGTAGAGGGTTAACCTGCTTTTAGCCGTTGGGCCGGAGGCACTCCGCCGATAGCCGAGTTAGGCCGCTCGTTATTGTATTGCCACAGCCACTGAGTGGCTAATAGCTGGGCATGCGCAACGCTGGTGAACTCGTGGAGATCAAGCCATTCGTGCCTGGCCGTCCGGTTAAATCGTTCAATGTAAGCGTTCTGGGTCGGCTTGCCGGGCTGGATATAGATCAGGGTTATCCGCTTCTCTGTTGCCCATTCCACCAGTGCTTGCGATATGTACTCCGGGCCGTTATCACAGCGAAGGGCGGCGGGCTTGCCCCGCCACTCGATGATCTGATCCAGAGCCCGTATCACCCGTGCTGATGGTAGCGACAAGTCGACCTCGATGCCCAACCCTTCGCGGTTGTAGTCGTCGATTACGTTGAACGTTCGCAACGATTTGCCA